>JAPOYS010000089.1 GCA_026706455.1 Chloroflexota bacterium
TACCATGTCGCCCAAAACCACAAGTCGCAGCGGCAGCGGGCGACCAGATTGGTCGCCCCTACAATTTCGCAGGTGGCCAGCGGGCGATTCACAGAATCGCCCCTACAGTTTCGCGGGCGTGCGGGTGAGCCGCCGTCTCGCTCCTACAGCGGGAGCTTTTCAAAGCAGAGTTTGAAAAAATCGCCATTACTCGCCATAATACAATCTAACAGTCACAGGTCGTGTCTCACGGCGTTAGGTTCACCTATCGAAAAGTGCCTCGCTGGCTGGGCCGCTCGGCGGCAGCGAAAAGGTTTGTCGCGCAGCCGAAGGGCGATTGATCTACTTCTCTTCCGAGCAAGGTAATTGGAAGGGAAATACACAGATAGGGAGACACGAAAAATGATCCGCTTCACACTCAATGGCAAAACTGTAGAGTACGAGGGCGACCCCGAGCGCGCGCTGATGAACGTTTTGCGCGAGGACTTGGGTGTCATCTCGCCGAAGGACGGCTGCGCGCCGCAGGCGGCTTGCGGCTGCTGCGTGGTCGGCGTTGATGACAAGGCGCTGCTCTCCTGCGTGACCAAGATGAGCAAGGTCGCGGGCAAGTCGGTGACGACCACGGAGGGCTTGGGCGAGTATCGGCAGAAGATCTTCGCCAATTCCTTCGTGAAAGAGGGCGGCGTGCAATGCGGCTTCTGCATCCCCGGCATCGTCATGCAGGCGAATAATCTGATCAATCACAATCCGAGGCCCAGCCGCGCCGACATCGACAAGAGTCTGACGCCGCATCTCTGCCGCTGCACCGGTTACAAGAAGATCGTGGACGCCATTGAGACGGCGGCTGAAGCGATCCGCAATGAAGAAGAAGTCGAGTTGCCGGAGGTCGGTGGCGGAATTGGCACGCGCTTGCCCAAGTATCAGGCGCAGGATCTGGTGCTGGGTCAGCATCGTTATGTCGATGATATTCGCATTGATGGCATGAAGATCGGCGCGCTCAAATTCAGCGATCACCCGCGCGCGGTCATCAAGTCGATGGATGTGAGCGCGGCTTTGGCGCATCCGGGCGTGCTGCGCGTCTTCACGGCGGAGGATGTGCCGGGCGACCGGCACATCGGCTTGATCAAGCAGGACTGGCCGCTGATGATCGCGGTCGGCGAGACGACGCGGTATGTGGGCGATGTGCTGGCGCTGGTGGTGGCTGAGAGCGATGCTAGCGCGCGCGAAGGGGCAGCGTTGATCGATATCGACTATGAGGTGCTAGCGCCGGTCACCGATATGCATGCGGCCATGCAAGCCGAGAGCCCGTCGGTGCATGAGGGCGGCAACGTGCTCTCGCAGTCGATCACGAATCGCGGCGATTTAGAGAAAGCGATGGCGGAATCGGCTTATACGACGCAGGGCGTTTACGAGACGCAGATGATCGAGCACGGCTTCATGGAGCCGGAGGCTTGTGTGGCGTATCCGATCCCCCATCCCCCGGCCCCTTCCCCCATGAAGAGGGAAAGGGAGAAAGGCGAAGGCCTACGCACTTCCGAACGAGCCGGCGAAAGTCCCTCCCTCCTTGTGGGGGAGGGATTTAGGGAGGGGGGCGCCATAGAAGTCCTCTCGCAAGGCCAAGGCGTCTTTGAAGATCGCGTGCAGATCGCCAAGCTGCTGGGTCTGCCGCAAGAGGATGTGCATGTTGTGCTGGTGTCCAACGGCGGCGCATTCGGCGGCAAGGAAGACTTGTCGGTGCAGGGTCACGCGGCGCTGGCCGCTTATCTGATGGGCGAGCCGGTCAAGGTGCGCTTGACCCGCGACGAGTCGATCCTGATGCATCCCAAGCGGCATCCGATCTGGATGGAATACACGATCGGCTGCGACGAGGATGGGATGCTGACCTTCTGCAAGGGGCGCTTCGTCGGCGACACGGGCGCCTACGCCTCGGTCGGCATGAAGGTGCTGGAGCGCTCGGCTGGTCACGCGACGGGCGCTTACAACTTCCCGGTGACCGACATCGTCAGTACGGCGGTGTATACGAACAATCTGCCCTGCGGCGCGATGCGCGGTTTCGGCGTGAATCAGACGGCTTTCGCGCTGGAAAGCTGCATCGACGATCTATGCGAGCAGGGCGGTTTCGACCGCTGGCGATTCCGCTACCAGAATGCGCTGGATGACGGCGATATGACGGCTACGGGTCAAGTCATCGAAGCCGGCGCTGGCGCGAAGGCGACGCTGGAAGCGGTCAAGGATGAATTTCAAAACGCCAAGTTCGCCGGCATCGCCTGCGGCATCAAGAACACGGGCATCGGCAACGGCATGCCCGATTCGTCGAAGGTGCGGCTGTCGGTTGTGCGAGACCCCCACCCCCCGACCCCCTCCATAAAGAGGGAGGGGGAGAACTTGGATGGCGTCAAGGTCATCATCGATCACGGCTGGACGGAGATGGGGCAGGGCGTGCATACGATGGCGGTGCAGGCGCTCGTGACTGAGACGGGAATCCCGCCGTCCATGATTGAGGTGCGGGTTGAGACCAGCTCCGAGATGGTGACGGGCATGACGACGGCTTCGCGCGCGACTTCGTTGATCGGCAATGCCATCATCGACGCCTGTGTGCGCTTCAAAGAAGACCTGGAATACCATAAGCTGGAAGAGTTGGTGGGCCGGCAGTACGAAGGCGAGTTCACGGTCGACTGGACGACGAAGCCGGGCGCGATGGTCGAGAAGATCTACACGCATTACTCCTACAGCTACGCCACGCAGCTGGTGGTCTTGGATGAAGACGGGCAAGTGGAGAAGATCGTCGCCGCGCATGACGCCGGCAAGATCTTCAACCCGACGTTATTTGAGGGGCAGCTGGAGGGCTCGATTCACATGGGATTGGGATACGCCATCAGCGAGGATCTGCCGATGGAGGGCGGCGTGCCGAAGAGTACAATGCTGCGGAAATGCGGCATCCTGCGCGCCAAAGACATGCCGGAGATGGAAGTGATCGGCGTGGAGGTGCCGGATCCCTACGGGCCTTACGGCGCGAAGGGCGTCGGCGAGATCGGCTTGGTGCCGACGGCGGGCGCTGTCGCCAACGCGCTGTATCAGTTTGATGGCCTGCGCCGCCACAAGCTGCCGATGCGGCTGCCGCGGAAGCGTCCGGTGAGGCGTTCGCGGGCGAATGGAGGGAATGGCAATAAGTCGTAGCTGCCTCCAAAGGCGGAGAGAATCTTAGCGCGTATGCGCCAGCGCAAACGCAACTGGTCAAGGCGCGATGTTGTGACGGTATTGAAGTGGCGGGATTCAGCGAAGATTCAGAGCGGGGTCGCGGAAGTCATGTGTTTTATCTGCATTCGAAATATCGGCATTTGAATTTGGTATTGCCATCGACTGACCCCGTCAGAATCTATATAGTTAGTCGCCTGCTGGCTATAATGGATGAACTAAGAGAATTGGAACGAGACAAACGATGAACAAAGAATTGCTTGACCAGGCAATCAAAATGGCGGCCCGCGGCTATCAAGTGGGCGTTCAGCGGGAAGATGATGAAAACGGGGATCTTGTCTGGGTGGCATTTGTGCCTGAGATGCCTTCTTGCTTCGCGCAGGGGGCTACTGTTGAAGGCGCGATAGAGGCGCTGAAGACCGTCCGCGAAGATTATATTTATTTCCTTTTGAAACACGGTGTACCTGTGCCAGAGCCACAGCCCCGGGAATCAAGTCGCAGCAATGTTTGGATTAAGCAGGCAATTACGGAAGTCGTCAAATCGGAATGAGACCGGCTACGAAGTTGTCGCGGAAGCGTCCGGTGAGGCGTTCGCGGCCGAATGGGGGGAATGGCAAGAGCTAAGCGGAAATTGACATTGCTGCAGAGCGTGTAGGGGCGACTCGCCGAGTCGTCCTTACTCTTTTAAGGCAATCCATCATTCCAGATATGTTACGCAACGATCGGGTTGTGTATCTTCGCGGGCAGCAGAGCCGCTTTGGTGAAACCCCGGGTAATCTTGCCGACAGCGCTGGCGGCATTGCCCGCGGCCTGCTGGATTGTCGCGCCCAGATTCACGCTGTCCAATGCTTTGCCAATCGCGTCGGGCAGCTCGGACACGCGCGCCTGCGCCACTGGAGCACGCTCAAACAACCGAGATCCGATCAGTACAATCGGGCTGACTATAAGGGCGACCAAGGGACTGAGGCCTCCCAGCCAAGCCAGCGCGATCGCGAGCGCAGCGCTGGAGGCAAAGTCCTGAGAATTGACAAAATATAGCGGGATATAGACCAGCCACACGAGCGCATTCGTGATAGCAGTGAAAAGCAAGCCACCGATCTCGACAGCCAGCGCCAAAAGCCCGGCGAAAGTAGCGCTTTGAGAAAATAGAACGGCGGCCGCGACTATTGCGACAACCTTTATTAGCTTAAGCATGGCGCCTATCCGTTGACGCCGGATAATTTCCCAAATCTTTCCCAGCGTATCGCTGAAGACGGCGCGCTCGAAAAAGGCCAAGGCTTGTTGCTCAGCACTCGGGCCGATGGCGGGCTTGATACGCGCGATGTCGCGGGAATGGGAGCGGCCTACAGCGCCAATATGCGTTGACGCACTCATTTCGGCGCGCCGGAAGAAGTCCAAGGCTCGTTCCTCTGTGCTCCTGTGATCACATGCTGCTTCTCGAAAGTCCGTCCTGCCGTTCAACGCTACCTGTGCTGCCATCATCACACTCCATCATCATACGCTTATAGACAAGTGTATGGGAAAGAGATGATCTTGAAGCCCCCACTAATTGGGGGTATTTGGGAGAATTGTCTAGCGAAAGATATTGCCTTAGGGTGGGCGCCGCGCTGCCGCAACCTTTGGTAGCGGTGCAATACGCGGGAGTAATCAGCTTGGGAAGATATCGCCGACGCGGATTTCGAAGCCGGGCAGGACGTCGCCGCCGGACAGCGTGTCGTCCTCGCGCAGGGTCTTGGCGCCATCGGCAGTTTGAACGACTACGGTGCGATTTTCAGGATAGACCAGCCAGACGAGGCGTGTTCCGGCGTCTAGCAGTTGCGTCACTTTGATGTGGATGTCGCCGGCTTTGTTGCTGGGCGAGATTACTTCTACAGCGAGATCGGGACCCAGTTCGTACCAACTGAAATCAGGCGGTCCCAGGTCTTTCGATTTGCTGACAAATGCAATGTCCAGCCCGCGTACTGTGTCGCGACCGTAGCGGCTGCGCTCCAGCACGAAGCCGGAGTCGCCCACAGTCACCTCGCCAAAATCATGCGTATCCACGAAATTGGCAATTCTGTTGGCAAGCCGCATCGTAACGACTCCGTGAATTCGGGTCGGCTTTGGCATTTCGACGAGTTCTCCTTCCACGAGTTCGAGGACGCGGTCTTGGTATTCGGGCTGTTCAACCAATTCGAGGAAGCGCTCGGCGGAGATGAATTGCTGTTGGATGGCCATGTAATTTGTAACCTTTGCCTGTTGCCTCTGACAACGTGATTATACCGAATATGTCGGCCGACTCAAATTCGCGCGATTCGCTTCGGAGCCGATGCGCGGCTAATCACAGAGGCTTTCACGCAGCTTGGATTTCTGGATCTTGCCGAGGGCATTGGCGGGCAGCTTGTCGACGAACACGACGCGCCGCGGTACTTTGTAGGCGGCCAGCCGCGCGCGGCAGAAGTCCGAGATCTCGGCTTCATCAGCGGCCGCATCCGCCCGCGGGATGATGGCGGCGACTACTTGCTCGCCCCATTGCGCGTCGGGGCAGCCGATTACGGCGCAGGCGGCCACCGCCGGGTGATCCATCAGCGCGAGCTCGACTTCCGGCGGGTAAACATTCAAGCCGCCGGTGATGATCAGGTCTTTGGCGCGGCCTTTGAGCGTGTAGTAGCCATCAGGCTCGCGCAAACCCAGATCGCCGGTGCGCAGCCAGCCGTCGTCGGTGAAAGCCTCGGCTGTTTTCTCCGGCTGCCGCCAGTAACCTTTGAATACATGGGCGCCTTTGATCTGCAGTTCGCCGATTTCGCCAGCGGGCAGGGGCGTTTCAGTCGCTGGATCGACGATGCGGGCGGAGACGCCGGGAAGCGGCAAGCCGACGGAGCCGACGCGCCGTTCGCCATGCAAGGGATTCGACAGATTCATGCCCGTCTCGGTCATCCCGTAGCGCTCGAGCAGGGTGACATTGAAGACTTCTTGGTAGCCGAAGAAGAGATCATCGGGCAGGCGATCGGAGCCGGAGGTCATCAGGCGCAAATGGCTGAGGTCGACGGGGCGATGCTGAGCCAATTGAAAGAGGCGGCGGTGCATGGTCGGCACAGCCATGAATACGGAGAAGCGCCCGGAAGAGAGCAGTTCCAGCGCAGCCGCCGCGTCGAATGAAGGCAGGAGGAAAGCGGTGGCGCCCGCATGCAGCGCGCCGTGCAAGGCGACGACGAGCCCGTGCACGTGAAATAGGGGCAGGACGTGAAGCAGCCGGTCGTCTTGCCGCCAGCCCCAAGCTTGATGCAGCGATTCGATATTGGCGGTCAGGTTGCCCTGCGTGATTAAAGCGCCCTTGGGGCGGCTGGTTGTGCCGCTGGTGTAGAGCATCATCGCCGTCTGATCGGGATCGCTGGGCAGGGGCGTCCCTCGATCGCTGGCGTAGGCGCCGACGCGAGATTTCCAATCTTCGTCAGCGCTGATGAAGACCGGCAGCTCCAGATTTGGCAGCTTGAGCAGAATCAACTCGATGTCGGCTTGTTTCTGGCTTTCCGCGAATAAACAGCGCGCGGCTGAATCGGCCAGGAAATAACGAAGCTCCGCCATAGGGTAGGCCGGATTGAGGGGCAGGAAGATGGCGCCGATCTCGATGGCTGCCAGGTGCAAATAGATGAAGGGCAGGCATTTGGGAAGCTGGACGGCGACGCGGTCGCCGGGCTTGACTCCCAGTGATTGCAGGTAGTTGCCCGTCCGGATGACGGTCTGGGTGAGCGCGCCGTAGCTGACCGGAATCGCGCCGCTGAAGTCGATGGCGACCTTGTCCGCCTGATCAAGGCTGTGTCGGGCAATGGTATCGAGGAACATGGTCAGGATTTTGTACCACCGAGTGGAGCGGTGGCACAGAGTTAGATTCGCGCAAGTCGAGGGAAATGCCGGGTGAGATAATGAAGTTCACCACAGAAGAATCGAGGCGCCACAGAGGGCACAGAGAGGACGACACAAGTGTCGCCCCTACGGGTTTCGCGGGTGGCGTGGGTTCAGCAGGCGGTCAAGATAACGACTGAGCGCGCGCCGACGATCATGGCAGTCTGGTCTTCCAGCAGTATCTCCCGCCCGGGCGGGTAGCTGTCGTCCGGCGCTTGCATGCTGGTGTTGACGGCGACATGCCAGCCAAGGCGCTCCGGCAGGCGGGGCAAGGCGAATGTGGCCGTTTCCCAGTAGGTGTTCATGATGAAGTAAACGATATCGGGCGCGGCTTCGTCAGCGGCGGGAAAGGCGCCGCAAAGCATCACCGCGAGCTGCCGGCTGTCGCGCGACCAGTCGGGCGACCAGGGCTCGCGGCCATGGAATGAAACGCTCTCGCTGAAGCGGCCGCCATTCTGCCCATCGGCCGGCAGGTGCTTCAAATAAGAGCGCCGGCGCAAGACCGGATGGGATTTGCGGAACGCGATCAAGTTCTGGGTGAAGCGAAACAGGTCGGCTTCCGCGCGCAGCTCGTCCCAATTGAAGTAATTGATTTTGTTATCGTGGCAATAGCTGTTGTTGTTGCCGCCTTTGCTGTGCCCGATTTCATCGCCCATCAGGAGCATCGGCACACCTTGACTGGCGAGCAGGATGCTGAGGAAGTTCTTCATTTGGCGCTGGCGCAGAAGGTTGACGGCGGGGTCGTCGCTGGGACCCTCGCAGCCGCAGTTCCAGCTGAGGTTTTCGTCCAAGCCGTCGCGGTTGTCTTCGCCGTTGGCGAGGTTGTGCTTGTGATTAAAGGAAATCAGGTCGCGCAGGGTAAAGCCGTCATGGGCGGTGATGAAATTGACCGAAGCCCGCGGACCGCGGTCGCCGTAGATATCGGGCGAGCCTTGGATGCGCGCCGCCATCGCCCCGATCATGCCGGCGTCGCCCTTGACGAAACGGCGAACGTCATCGCGGAAGCGCCCGTTCCATTCGGCCCAGCGGCCGTAAGCTGGAAAGCTGCCCACCTGATAAAGCCCGCCGGCGTCCCAGGCTTCGGCGATCAGCTTGGTATGCGCCAGGAGGGGGTCATAAGCCAATACTTCAAGCAGGGGCGGGTCCGGGTCGGGCGCGCCTTCCGGATCGCGCCCCATGCTCGACGCCAGATCGAAGCGGAAGCCGTCGATATGAAACTCGCTGACCCAATAGCGCAAACAATCGAGCAAGACGACGCGCACCACCGGGTGGTTGCAGTTTACGGTATTGCCGACGCCGCTGAAATTGTAGTAGCTGCCGTCCGGTTTCAGCAGATAGTAGATGCTGTTGTCGAGGCCGCGGTAAGAGATGGTCGGTCCGTTCTCATTGCCTTCGGCTGTATGGTTGAAGACCACATCCAGCCAGACCTCGATGCCGTTGGAATGACAGGCTTTGACCAGGGACTTGAGTTCATGGGCGGGGTCGGCGCCGGCCGCGTAACCGGCTTTGGGCGCGAAGAAACCGACCGGGTTGTAGCCCCAGTAGTTCAGCAATGGCTCGCCGGTTTCGGGATTTTTTCGCTCGTTGTCCAGCTCGTCAAATTCGAAGACGGGCATGAGTTCGATGCAATTGACGCCGAGACGTTTCAAGTAGGGGAGCTTCTCGATGATGGCGGCGTAGGTTCCGGGCGCGTTGACCTCGGAGGAGGGATGGGCGGTGAAGCCGCGTGTGTGCAATTCGTAGATGACGAGATCTTCCAGCGGGATGTTGAGTTGTTGGTCGCCTTCCCAATTGAAGTCGTCGACTTGCAGGCGGGCGCGATAGGGATAGACGCCCTCGCGGCCGCCGGCGGCGCCCCAGGTATCGAGCCCGCCGATGGACTTGGCGTAGGGGTCGAGCAGGATCCGCTGGGCGTTGAAGCGATGCCCCTCGGCTGGGTCGAAGGGACCGTCCAGGCGGAAGCCATATTCAATGTCGGCTGGGTCCAGATCGAGGACGGTCATGGCGTAGACATCGCCGGTGCGGAAGGATTCGAGAAAGGGAATCTCGACGAGGGGCGCGTCGGCGCCGCGCTGAAAGAGGACAAGGCTGCAGGAGGTGGCGTAACAAGAGAAAATGGAAAAGTTAATGCCCTCGGGGGTAGGGGTGGCGCCGAAGGGACGCGGCGCGCCGGGGCGGAACTGGAAGGCGCCAAGCTTGTAACTCGGGAGGGAGGTCATAGTTTCATTGTATCAGAGTTCGAGGCGCGACAACCGAATTGCATGGTGGTGGTGAAGGGCGGCTCAGGGGACCGTGCTACAGCCTGTCCCGGCGCTGGAGCGAATGTGCGGGCGACACAAGTTTCGTCCCTTCAGCCTTTGCGTATCGGCGGGCGATCTGATTTGCTTGTCAACGAAAAGTTGAATAAACAATGAAAACTTGGCATACTAACAGGCGCTGCCAGTACAGTTGGGGGCGCGCCAGCGTCTCGCCCCTAAGAGGATATCGTCACACGGGTTACAAGGGTATCGTTATATTGAATAAGGCTACCGGTTTTTCCCAATCGGCTTTGGCGGGCCGGCTGAATCGGCTGATTGATTTTGCGCCGGTCCTGATTGCATTGCTCTTGGCGCTGATTGTCGCTTCCGTGCTATTGGTGGCGCTGAACGCCAATCCGCTGGAAGCCTACGATTTCATGCTCAAGGGCGCGGTCGGCTCGGAGAATGCGACGGCGGAAACGCTGGTGAAAGCGACGCCGATCCTCTTTGTCGGCATCGGCATCACGATCGCGTTCCGCGGCGGCATGATCAATATCGGCGGGGAAGGGCAGATGATCGCTGGCGCCTTGGCTGGCGTGACGATCGCGCTGGTATTGGGCGAAGCGCGGGTGCCGGCTGAGATGGCGAAAGCGCCGGGCGCTTTTGACCTGATTATCGTCGCTTGCTCGCTCCTGGGCGGATTTTTGGTGGGCGCGCTTTATGGCGGGCTGGCTGGTTTCCTCAAAGCCTACTTTGACGTGAACGAGATCTTGAGCACGATCATGCTCAATCAGATCGCCGTGCAGATGATGAATTTTCTGCTGAACGGCATATTGCTGGATCCGGCGGAAGCGGGCTTCAACAACATACCCAAGACGGCTCGGCTGGTGAGCGCGGCGCAGCTGCCGCGTTTGTCGCTGCCCATCGGCGATCCCTATCTCTTCGCCCGGACGCGCCTGCACTGGGGCTTGATTATCGCGATTGTATTGGCAGTGGTGATTTATATTTTTCTCTGGCGCACGTCCTGGGGTTATCGCATTCGCGCGGTGGGCGAGAATCAGCGCGCCTCAAGTTACGCCGGCATCAATGTCAGGCGGCAGATGATGTTCTCGATGTTTCTGGCGGGGGGTTTCGCTGGATTGGCCGGCGTCGTGCAGGTGCTGGGCTTGCAATACCGCTTGCAGACGGATGGATCGCCGGCCGGCTTCACCGGGGCGGCCGGCTTCAACGGAATCGTGGCGGCGCTCTTCGGCGGCTTGAACCCGATAGGCGCGATCCCGGCGGCGGCCTTCTTTGGCGGGCTGCTGGTCGGCGCGCAGAAGATGCAGCGCGAGCTGGGCGTGCCGGCGTCGCTGATTACAGCCGTCAATGGCTTGATCGTCGTATTCGTCGTCAGCAGCGAGATCTTTATCCTGCAGCGCAGCAAGCGGCGCGTGAGCTTGCAGGAAACGCCCGAAAATCTTGACGAGGCGCAGGGGACGAGCTGATGGGCTTGGACGAGATCTTCACCGCCAGCGTCTTCGCCTCGGCCATTCGCCTGGCGACGCCCTATATCTTCGCTGCCCTGGGCGAGACCTTCGCCCAGCGCAGCGGCGTGCTGAATCTGGGCGTCGACGGCATGATGCTGATGGGCGCCTTCACCGGTTTCTATGCGGTGCATGTCGCGCAAGTTGGCGCCGTGATGAGCGAACCCGCGAGTCTGATTCTGGGCTTGGCGGTGGCGCTGATCGTGGGCGCGTTGATGGGCTTGGCGATGGCTTTCGTCAGCGTCACGCTGAAAGCCAAGCAGGGAATCAGCGGCATCGGCGTTTATCTCTTCGGGCTGGGTCTCAGCGAGCTGCTGTTCCAGGAGTGGGTGGGCACGCCAAAATCGGTCAGCGGATTCCCGCGGATTGAATTCCCGCTTTTGACCGATCTGCCGATCATCGGCGAGATTTTCTTCAATCACAACTTGCTGGTTTATGTGGCTTTTGCTCTGGTGCCGATTTCAGCCTATGTGCTCAATAATACGACATTTGGCTTAATGATTCGCGCGGTGGGGCAGAACCCGGAGGCGGCTGACGCGATGGGCGTGAACGTGGCGCGGGTGCGCTACGCCACCACGACAATCGGCGGCATGCTGGCGGGCTTGGCGGGGGCGTCGCTGTCGATCGCGCTGATCAATCTTTTCCAGCAGAATCTCACGGCTGGGCAAGGCTTCATCGCCGTCGCGCTGGTTTATTTCGGCGGATGGCGGCCCTGGACGGTGGCGGCCGGCGCCATGCTCTTCAGCTTTGTCAACGCGCTGCAGCTGCAGATCAAGGTCATCGGCGCGGATATCCCGTCTGAGTTCGCGGTCATGGCGCCTTATGTGATCACGATCATCGCGCTGGTCTTCGCCACCAAGCGTCATGAGCAGCCGACGGCTTTGACGAAGCCATACGAACGTGGGGAATAGGACGTTTTTGAACACAGAGGACGCAGAGAGCGCAGAGATGCCAGAACATTCGAAGGCTGTAGGGGCGATCCGGTGGCTCACCCGCTCCTGCTATAATGTTCAAATTGGCTTTCGCAGCACCAAATGGGCGCTACTGAGAATAAAGTGTACGCAGAGATTGGTGAGGAGGGCAATCGTGAAAAAGACTTGGGCAATGGGTTTGCTGGTTCTTTTTGTAATGTCGGGCGCGGTATCGCTGGCGCAGGACGAGGTATTCCGCATCGCCGCTTTGATGCCGAGCGCTACGAATGACCTGGCTTTCAGTCAGAGCATGTACGACGCGCTGGTGGCGATAGAGGAGGAACTGGGCGCGGAGGCTTTCGAGTTCACCGTTCAGGACAGCACTTTTATTGTGGATGACGCGGCGGTCGCCTTGCGCGACTGGGCGGCATCGGGCGACTTTCAGTTGGTGATCGCGCATGGTTCGCAGTATGGGCCCATTGTGGAGGAATTGGCGGTTGAATTCACGGATGTGTCCTTCGCCTGGGGCACGCGGCAAGACACCTTCGGCTTGGACAATGTGTACAGCTATGCGGCCGCCTCCGACGAAGGCGGGTACTTCAATGGCGTTTTGGCGGCGCACCTGACCGAGACGGGCGTGGTGGGCTTGGTGGGACCGATTGAAGTCGGCGATGGCAAGCTGTACGCTGATGGCTTCGCCAACGGGGTGGCCTCCGTCGATGAAGACATCGTCGTGAACATTGTCTTCATCGGCTCCTTCAGCGATGTGCCGCTGGCGACGGAGGCGGCTGAAACCCACATTGCCAACGGCGCCGATATTTTGACCGGCACCGCGCAGATGGTGGTCGGTCCGATCGCGGTGGCTGTCGCCAACGATGTGTTATGGTTCGGTTCTGACGCCAGCCAGGACGAGTTGTCGGAAGACATCGGCGTCGCCTTCCAGATTTACAAGTGGGAAGTCCTCTTGCTGGACATGATAGCCAACATTAAGGAAGGCGTCTTGGGCGGCGAGTACTATAAACTGACGCTGGCAAACGAAGGGCTGGTGATGGAGTATGACAAGGACTTCGAACTCAGCGAGGAATTGATGGCGATAGCGGACGAGACGATCGCGGGAATCGTGTCTGGCGACATCGTGCCGATCCCGGAGATGATGGAAGAGGAGAGCGGGGAGTAGCGTGACCGCCAATCGTTTATTCTCGGGCGAAGCTGCCCGGTCTAAAACCAAGTATCCATTAAAGGAGAGAACAGCCATGAAGAAAGTCCTAGTGCTTACCTTGATAATCGCCCTGTTTGCCGGGGTGATGCCGACGATGGCGCAAGACGTCTTTCGTGTTGCCGCGGTAGCGCCCAGCGCGACCAACGATCTCGCCTTCAGCCAGAGCATTTATGACGGCTTGCTGGCGATTCAGGCGGAGATGGGTGAAGACGCCTTCCAATTCGATTTTCAGGACGGCACCTTCATCGTCGATGACGCGGCTGTCGCTTTGCGCGAATGGGCGGCTTCGGGCGATTACGACTTGGTGATCGCGCATGGTTCGCAGTTCGGCTCGGTGGTGGAAGAGTTGGCGGCGGAATTCCCCGAGGTCAGCTTCGCCTGGGGCACGGACGAAAATACCTTCGGCTTGGACAACGTGTACGCCTATACGGCGGCGGCTGATGAGGGCGGCTTCGTCAACGGCGTGATCGCGGGCTTGATGACCGAATCCGGCGTCATCGGCGTCGTCGGTCCGATCGAAGTGGGCGATGCCAAGCTGTACGTCGATGGCTTTGTGGCCGGCGTTGGCGCGTCCAATCCCGAGGCCACGGTCAATGTCGTGTACATCCAGTCCTTCAGCGATGTCCCGCTGGCGACTGAAGCGGCTGAGACGCATATCGCCAATGGCGCCGATATTTTGACGGGTACGGCGCAGATGGTGGTGGGCGCGATCGCGGTCGGCAGTGAGAACGGCGCGCGCTGGTTCGGCACGCAAGCGAGCCAGGCGGATCTCGCTGGCGATTCGGCGGTATCGTTCCAGGTCTACAAGTGGGAGGTCATCCTGGCCGACATCATCGCCAATATCCAGATGGGCGTGTTGGGCGGCGAGTCCTATTCGTTGACGCTGGCGAACGGCGGCTTGGTCATGGAGTTTGCGGGCTAAGCATAGAATAGGCCCCTCCAAATTGACGGGAGGGGCTTCTTTTACCACCGAGGGCACAGAGAGGGCGACTCACAGGGTCGCCCCTACAATACGGTAGTAGGTTATGGCGGAGATCGTAAAACAGAAGTCGAATCTATTGCCGACGGGACACGCGCCCATCAGTCGGTTGGAGATGAGCGGGATCATCAAGCGCTTTCCCGGCGTGCTGGCGGCGGACGGCATCGACTTTGACGTGAGAGCCGGCGAGATCCACGCGCTGCTGGGCGAGAATGGCGCTGGTAAATCGACGCTGATGAAGATGCTCTACGGCCTTTACCATCCGGATGCCGGGCAGATACGCATCAACGACATCGAGACGATCATCCGCAACCCGCAGGACGCTATTCAGCACGGCATCGGCATGATCCATCAGCACTTCATGCTGGTGCCATCGCTGACGGTGGCGGAGAATATCGCGCTGGGCATGAAGTCGTCGCGGGGCGCGCGCCTCGATCTCGATGTGGTCAGCCGCCGCGTGCTGGAGCTGTCGGAGATTTACAATCTGAAGGTCGATCCCGATTTGCCGATTTGGCAATTGGCTGTCGGCGAGCAGCAGCGGGTGGAGATTCTGCGCGCGCTCTACAAAGGGGCGGCGCTGCTGATCCTCGATGAACCGACGGCGGTGCTGACGCCGCAAGAGGTGGATGGCTTGTTCCGCATCCTCAAGCAGTTGGCGGACGATGGGCATGCGCTGGTATTCATCTCGCACAAGCTGCACGAGGTGCTGGAGATCAGCCAGCGGGTGACGGTTTTGCGCGATGGCCGGCGGGTGAACTCGATCCCGACTAGCGAGGCGACCCGACCCAAACTGGCTGAGATGATGGTGGGGCGGCCGGTGCTGCTGGAGTACGATAAGCAGGCGGCCGACCCGCAAGCCGATCGCCTGGTTTTAAGCGGCGTCAGCGCGCTCAGCAATCGCGGCACGATCGGCCTGGATGATGTATCCCTGCGCCTACGCGGCGGCGAGATCGTCGGCATCGCCGGCGTCTCGGGCAATGGGCAGCAGGAATTGGCGCAGTGCATCACCGGCTTGCGCCCCTTAACCGCAGGCAGCGTGACCGTGGATGGCGAGGACGTCAGCAACGCCCATCCCTCGGCGCTGAACGCGATGGGCTTGTCGCATATCCCGGAAGAGCGCATGCTGGATGGCGTGATCAAGGAATTCAGTGTGGCTGAGAATTATGTCTTGCAGGATCATGGACACCCGAAGTTCACGCGCGGGAAGATATTCATGCTTTTCCACAAGATCCGCGAGTTTTGCCGGCGCGCCATCGAGACCTACGAGATCAAGACGCCGAGCACGGAGACGCTGGTCAAGAGCCTATCCGGCGGCAACATTCAGAAGTTGGTGCTGGCGCGCGAGCTATCGCGGGATCCGGGCGTGCTGATCGCGGCGCAGCCGACGCGGGGCGTCGATATCGGCGCGACCGAGTACATCCACCAGCGACTGCTGCACGAGCGCGACCAGGGCACGGCGATCTTGCTCATCAGCGAGGACCTCGACGAGATTCGCGCCTTGTCGGATCGGATCGCGGTGATGTATGAGGGGCGAATCGTGGGCGAGGTGGAGAATCGGGATGTGGATATCGAGCATCTGGGTTTGCTGATGACGGGCGGGGGGTAGGGCTACTCGCGCCTCCATGCGCCATTCTCATCTTTCACCCAGCCTGACGGAATAATGGACTGGCAGGATTGCGGAAGTGGCAATTCGGTCTCTTGCTTCGTAAATTCCGCGCGAACGGGCCGTCCAGTCAATCCGCTGACAAAGTTTTCCACAACATAGCGGGCTTCTTCTTGCGCGCGCGCAAGGATGCCGTTTTCTTTTGCCTCAGCAACGAAATGCGCCATCGCTTCGTATTGAGCGAGTTGTCGCACCGTATCCCAATTTGTGCCGCAAAGTGTGAATGAACCGTCATATTGAGTGATGTATTCGATGCGGCAGCTTGTCAGTTGAGGCGCTGGCAACTGGATGTTATAGCCGCCAAGTATACCCAATATCGGCGGTTCAATGTCGTCTTCGTCGATGTTGCTAAAGTCGATGCCCGCCTCAATCACGCCAAAGGAAAAGTGATTCGCGCTATGTCCGCATAGATTCGCGATACCAGCATTTACTGACACTTCCACTTCCTGCCCCGCTTCTTCATGCGCTGTCACCAGGCTGCCAAGCTCACTAAAGCTCCGGTATACGATTTCTGGAGGAAGCGCTGTGTTGGTCGGAGTGAATGTGGGCGGCGGCGTGTATGTAGGATACGGCGTATAGGTCGGTGCTTGTGTATTCGTTGGATACTGCGTGTAGGTCGGTGGCGGAGTGAATGTGGGCGGCGGCGTGTATGTAGGATACGGCGTATAGGTCGGAGCTAGTGTATTCGTTGGATACGGCGTATAGGTCGGTGGCGGAGTGAATGTTGGCGTTACAGTCGGCGTGCTGGTAGGCGTATCCGTTGGAGTGGCGGTTGGAGTGTCTGTGAGTGTACTTGTCGACGTGCTGGTAGCAGTGGCTGTCGGGGTAGTGGTGTTTGTCGCTGTTGCAGTTGGCGTGTTGGTAGGCGCTGGCCACACTGGACCGCCTTGTTGCAATACGTTCGCGCCAATCCACAACAGCGCCGGGGGCACAATAAGGATTAGCGCCAGGGCCACAATACGGATTGCAAGCCCGGCGTAGCGGGTAAGTCTTGCGCTAATGCCCTCATTCACGGTGATACTTCGCTTATCTTGCCCCATCAACCCGTCCGCTTCCAGGCGCCGGTCTCATCCTTGCCCCAGCCGGGCGGCGTATAGGGCTGGCAAGAGTCTGGTAAATCCAGTTCGCCATCACGCGCGGCGAATTCAATATGCGTTGGCTTGCCAGTCAGCTCGCGCACGAAGTCGCCCAAGCGCAGCGCCGTTTCTTCAGCCGCCCGCTCCAGGATGCCCGCCTCGATCATTTGCTCGGCAAATCTTGTGATCGCTTCGGCATGAGCGATTTGCCGCACCATATCCCACTTCGCTACGAGTAGGGTAAAGGAGTGCCCGCCCTGGTCGATATATTCGATGCGACAGCTTGTGATGATAGGAGCAGGGAGGGTAAGCGTGTAGGCGTCGTTTTCGTATCTCACGCTGTCTTCAGTGAGGGCGTCGAAATCAATGCCCGCTTCAATTGCGCCTATGGCCATGTGATTGGCGCTGTAGTAGCCGGCGTTCAAGAAGCCTCCATGAATCTCCACTTTGACATCAGTCGTTTCGACTTCGGATGTGACCGTAACAAGCTGTCCGATGCCGCTGATGCTGTTGACTATGGTCTGCGGCGAGCGCACATAAGCAGCTGTTTCGGGGAAGAAGAAATCACGCACCTCATTCACCTTGCCGACCCCATAGCCGCCGATGACGATGCCAAGAGCTAACAGTACGATGATATAGATTAAAATCTTGCCGACGAACCTGACTGATGCAATCATATCGCCTCCCTGAGCATTTGCAAGCGCAAAATTATAGCCTGCATCTACCGAATATAACGTAAAATCCATGTCAAAGTTTCCCAAGTTCGAACCATGCTGCCTGAGCTACACTCACGTCTCCTACAATTTTACCGCCTCTACCGCGCCATGTCCACCTCCGTCGTGGACGCCTTCTGCTTCCGCAATCCCCTCATCAACGCCGCCCTCCACATCGCCTGCGTCCCCTTCATCCTCGAGCTCACGCGGCTGGGGCTCAAGATGGAGGGCATGATCGCGCGCGACGGGCATCTCAAGGGCGCGAGCGAGTGGCTGCTGGAGATCGGCGCCAAGCGTGTCCGGGCGCAGGGCGCGGAACATGTGCCGCTGACTGGACCCGTTCTCTTCGTGGGCAACCACGCCGGCTTGGGCGACGCGCACACGCTGCTGATGGCCTCGCCGCGCTGTGACACCCACATATTGGCGAATGACTTCGGCATCTTGCCGGGCTTGCGGGCGATGCGGCGTCACGTCATCGTGGCGGACCCGAGCCGGCCGGTCGCCACCTTTCGGGCTTGCCTGCGGCATCTGCGCGCGGGCAAGTCGCTGCTGCTGTATCCGCGCGGGGAGGTCGAAGCGGATCCCTGCCTGGATCTGGAGTTGGCGCTGGATTCGTTGGCGGGCTGGTCGGCCAGCCTGGAGCTGTTCGCGCGCCACGTGCCCGAACTGAGTATTGTGCCGGTGGCCGTTGGCGGCTTGATCTCGCGGCGGGCGCTGCGCAATCCCGTCGTCCGGCGTTACCGGGAGCGCGACAAGCGACATTTTCTGGCGGCGACCTTCCAGATGATGTTTCCGCTGTACCGCGACCCGCTGATTAGTCTCGTCTTCGGGATGCCGCTTAAGGGCGACCGCGCCAATAGACGAGAGGCGCTGGCGCAGATGAGCGATCTGCTGCGGCGCGTCGAGGCCGAACAGCGCCGGCTGATGAATAAGGCGGCCCATGGTGTATAGGCTTGCGGGCTTTTGACCTGTCCATTAAGGCGTAACGGGTCATAATAACGAGACGATTCGCGGACTAGGGAGCGCCGAGCGGCAATGAGCCAGTGGTCGAACAACAATCCAGCGCAGAACCGGGCTGAGATGTGGCTGGGCCATTGGAATCTGCTGATTTCGTTGGTGTCGCGCGACATACGGGCGCGTTATCGCCGGACGGTGTTGGGTCCGCTTTGGGCGATAATCCCGGCGATTTTGTACACGGTGATTCTGAGCTTTCTCAGCGGCTTGGTGGGCGCCAGCAGCGAAGGCATGCCGCGTCTGGCTTTCGTCATGTCGGCGACGGTGCCCTGGACATTTCTGCAGAGCACGGTCGTGCGCATTCCACATGGCGTGCTGGCGAATGGGACGATCCTGCGCAAGATGCCGGTGCCGCGGCAGATCTTCCCGCTCGTTGTTTTGTTGACGACCTGCTTTGACTTTCTGATGTCGTCCATCGTGCTATTCGTTGTCTTGCAGATTTTTCGCTTGCCCGTGAACTGGACTTGGCTTTGGCTGCCGGTTCTCTTTTTTATGACCGGATTCCTGGCCTGGGTCATCGGGATTGGTCTGGCCGCGTTGACGATTTATCGCCGCGACATGCTGCACGGCATTCAGTACATCATGCAAGTCTGGCTCTTTGTGTCGCCGGTGATGGTTTCTTCGAAAAAGATCCTGGCGGACTGGCCGCTTCTGCACGCCTTGAACCCGGCGGCGGGCATCATCGACGGCTTTCGCAAGGTGCTTGTTTTTGGCGAAGCGCCCAACTTTGAGTGGCTGCTGGCCAGTTTGGCGCTGTCGTGCCTTTTGCTGGCGGTGGCTTATCCCTTGTATCATGTCATGTCGCGCTATTTTGCCGATGTGCTGTAGGTAAGAATGCGCGCGTGTGGGATGGGCGGGAGCGCGACGCAAGTGTCACTCCTACAAGGAGACTGTGTAAAGGGACTATGAGCGCGGAGATCGCGATACAGGCGAGGGATGTGTGGAAGCGTTATGGGTTGCCGGCGCGTCCTTGGCTGCAGCGCAAGTTTGATCAGCTGCGCGCGGACGGCGCGATCGACCGCGCAGATTATGGACCCTGGGCGCTGCGCAGCGTTTCGTTTGAGGTCAAGCAAGGCGAGTCCCTGGGCATTGTCGGCAAGAATGGCGCGGGCAAGAGCACGCTGCTCAAGCTGATCGCCGGGGTGAGCCCGCTGACCTACGGGGCGCTGCAAGTGAGCGGTCGTCTGTTTCCCATGATTGAGTTGGCGGCCGGCATTCATCGCGACTTGACGGGTCGCGAAAACATCAAATTGTTGGGCGCCATTATGGGCTTCACAGCCGGGCAGATGGAAGCGAAGATGCCCGAAGTGGAAGACTTCGCCGAGCTGGGCGACTGGCTGGATAAACCGGTGTGGCAGTATTCCAGCGGTATGCAGACGCGCTTGGGCTTCAGCGTTGCCGTCAATGTCGATGCGGATATTCTCCTGATTGATGAAGTGCTGTCGGTCGGGGATATTAATTTTCAGAAGAAGTGCCTCAACCGGATGGACGAGCTGTCCAACAGCGGCGTCACGGTCATCTTCGTAACGCACAATCCGTATTCGATCGAGCGGATCTGCGAAAGAGCCATCTATCTCGAAGGCGGGCGGATCGCGGCGGCCGGCTCGCCCAGCGATATCCTCTCCGCTTATTTCAAAGGCGCGTTGGATCGCTCCACCACCATCGCGGAACGCGATCAGGTGGCGGCCGATTTGCGCGAGGGCACGGGCGCCTTTCGCGTCCAGGCGTTCAGCATGCATGAGGCAGCGAGCGGGCGGGAGATCACCAGCTTTTCGACGGGCGAATCGGTGCTCTTTCGCATCGCGCTTGACGTGCGAGAGCCGACCGCATTTTATCGCTTTTCGCTGCGCATCGTGGACCCAGCCAGCACGGTCGTCAGTTTTGTCGATGTGCCGATTTCCGCTCGTCGCTCGCTGGCTTTGGAGCGCGATTGCGTTATGGAGTGCCGCATTGACAATATCAACTTGCTGCCGGGCCAATACTGGATCGATTTGGTGGCGCGGGAGATCGCGGGACCTGTAATTGATTCGGTCTCTTACGCCTATGCCTTCAACATCTACGGCAATGATGAAGTCATCGAACAGATGGAGCACCGCGGCATCGTCTTCTTGTCATCCAGTTGGGCGCTTCACGAGTCTGAGTCCTTGACGGCGCCGTCCGAGCGCTGATCCGAGCGGTAGACTCAGGGAGTCGCCCCTGCATTCTTTGCGCGCTGGCCCGCGCGGGCTGGGAACAGGCGCGCTTTGCCAGTTGGGTCAAGACTTGTTATCATCGTAGGCGGCCGTTCCAGTTGCCCCCAATCCAAAGCACTGTACTCGACATTGCCGTCAGCGGACGTGGGAGGGTTTCACGGCGACATATTCGTAATGGAGGGGAAAGCGAGGAAAGCATGTGAGACTTTTGCAGCGGACTGTCAAGAAATTGTCGTATTGTAACGTATAGTAACGTAGGAGAACATGATGAAACTCAAGATTCTTGTGATCATCCTCTGCTTAGTGTTGGTGACAGGCGTTGGGGCGCAAGAGGGGGATCGGCCGTATGAAGGCACGACGCTGAACCTTTTCTATTTCCCAATCACCTACATCGTCGGGCTTGAGGAATTGCTGCCGGAATTTGAAGAAGCGACTGGCATGACGGTCGAATTCGAGTTGCTGGAAGAACAGGCATCGGTGCAGAAGGCGCAGCTTGAGCTCGCCAGCGGCGCCGGCAATTTTGATGTCGTCGGCATACAGAGCGGCAATATGCCCCTGTACGCCCAAGGCGGCTGGGTGACGCCGATTGAAGACTTCTACGATGGCGAGTATGTGGATGCGGCTATGCTGAATGTCGATGATTTCGTCGGCTCGACGATGGACGCGCTGGCTTTCGGCGGCACGCAGTATTGCCTGCCCATGTTTGCCGCGACGACGATCTTGTATTATCAGATCGACAAGTTTGAAGCGGCTGGCATTGAGGGTCCGCCGGCAACCTACGACGAATTGTTGGCGATTGCGCCGTCGCTGCACAGCGATGAAGTGCCGATGATCGCGTTGCGCGGCAATCCACCAGCGGCGGCGGGCAACATCTGGATCTTCAACTCCTTCTTCCATGGCGAAGGCGCCAGCTATTTCGCTGACTTCCCGGACGACCTCACGCCGACGGTGAATTCACCCGAAGCGATACGGGCGCTGACGAATTTCGTCGCGGTCAAGAACAACTATGGGCCCGAGGGCGTTGCCGCGTATGTCTACGATGATGTCGTCACGTCCATGCAGCAGGGCACGGTTGTGATGGTCATCGATGGCGCGCCGCTGGCGGGGCGGATTCTGCATCCCGATCAGTCGAAGGTGGCGGGCAATCTGGGGTTCGCTGTGATGCCGGGCGGCGCCGCGGGACCGAAGCCGGGTTTCGCCGCGCACGGGCTTTGCGTGGTCGCCAATTCCGACAAGCAGGAAGCGGCGTACAAGTTCGTCGAATGGGCGCTGAGCTTCGACACGATGAAGAAGATTTCGCTGAGCTCGCCACATGTGGCGGTATCGCGGAACTCGCTGTGGGAAGACGCGGACTTCATCGCCAAGTACGACTATAACTACGGCGCTGGCTCCTTCATCAAGGCCTATCAAGACAGCCTGAACGCGGCGCCGGCCGACCATTTCCCGCCCTTCGCCGCCTGGCCGATACTCAGCGAGATCATGGGGCAAGCGGTGCAGGAAGCCGAAATCGGGGTCAAGACGCCGGAACAGGCGCTCAACGACGCGAACGACTTGATGACTCAATTCCTGGAAGACGAGGGCTATCTCCCCTAAGAACGGGGCGCAAAAGTTTGACCCTCGAGTTGATTATGATCTCTCGAGGGTCATTTTGAACAGCACCGAGACCCGGCGCCCAGCCCCGCAAGGGCGGTATTATATGAGGATCAAAGTGTGTCGCAGGTAGCCAGCGCTCTCGACCGCGGCAAGGGGCCTGAGGACTACGGGGCGAGTCGCGCGCATTATAAGTATTTGGCGCCGTCGATTGCGCTGCTGGTGGTGTTGACGATCTTGCCGATGCTGTTCACGCTTTACTTGAGCACGTCGTCGCTGTCCTATACCAGCCCGCGCCCGCCGCGCTACATCGGCTTGCGCAATTACGAGCGCCTGCTGGATGACGCGCGCTTCTTGCAGAGCATCCCGGTCAGCCTATTGTTCATAGCCGCGCCGGTCAGCATCCAATTGGCGCTTGGCTTCATCGTTGCGGTCGTCATGAACGAGCGGCTGCCCTATATGCGCTGGCTGCGCTTTGTGTTTGTGGCGCCGATGGTCATCCCGCCGATCGCCATGGGCTTGATGTGGCGGGTATTGTATACGCCGCATCTCGGCGGCCTCAATTATTTTCTCAGTCTGGTCGGCATTGACGGTCCCGGCTGGCTGACTGAGCCGAATTGGGCTTTGGTCGCCATCATCATTGTTGCCGTCTGGGGCTGGACGCCCTTTGTCGGTCTCTTCTTCCTGGCGGTCATGCAATCCATTCCCGAGGAGCTGTTCGAGGCGGGCCTCATCGACGGCGCCACCTGGGTCCAGTCGGTCCGTCACATCACCTTGCCCTTGCTCAGGCCGACCTTCGCTTTCATCGGCATCTTCCGGGTGATCGAATCGCTAGGCATCTTCCCGATCATCTATATCGTGACGAATGGTGGACCGGCCAGCGCGACTGAGACTGTCAACTTTTATGGATTCGTCAGCGGTTTCAACAACCTGCGGGTCGGTTACGCCTCGGCCATCATCGTCGTCTTTTTCCTGATGCTCTTTGTGATTGTCGTGCCGACGATGCGATTCCTGTTGCGAAATGTGCAAGTGGGCGATTAGCTAGTGAAGCGCCGTTCTTCAGTCACGACCTTCAGTCTCTATGCGGTTGGCACGCTGTATGGCGCGGCTGTGCTTTTCCCTATCGTTTGGATGCTGATGCTGGCGCTGAAGAGCCAACTGGATGCTTTCGCCTATCCGCCCCTGCTCATCTTCGAGCCGACGCTGGAGCACTTCAGCGCCATCTTCCAGGACGAGGAGTTTCTGGAAGCGATCGGCAACAGCGTCATCATTTCGAGCGGTTCGGTGTTTTTCGCCATGCTCTTCGCCATCCCGGCCACCTTCGCCCTGACGATTATGCAGGGGCGCGTTCGGCGCAACGCGCTCTTGACGATTCTGCTGATACGCACGGCGCCCGGCATGATTTACCTGCTGCCGTACTTTGTCGTGTACTCGCGGCTGGGCCTGCTTGATACGCACATGGCGCTGATCATCATCTATCTTATCTTCAACGTGCCGCTGATCATCTGGACGCTGATGCCGGTCTGGAGCGCCGTGCCGCGGGAATTGCGCGAGTCAGGCATGATTGATGGCGCCAGCTTGTGGCAGATACTGTTCTTGATCGAATTACCCTTGGTGCGCATCGGCATTATCGCGTCAGGCATCGTGGCATTTCTATTCGCCTGGAATGAATTCTTGTTCGCAGTCGTCATCAGCGCGAACGACACGGTGACGCTGGCTGTCGCCATCACGCGCTACATGGGTTATGAAGGCACGGAATGGGGCAAGCTGGCGGCGGCCGCCTCGGTCATGATGCTGCCGGGCATCATCTTTGGCTTTCTGATCCAGCGCTATATGGTCACGGGCTTGACGGCTGGCGCGATCAAGGGCTAGGCGCAGGGCGAGCGCAAAGGCGGCGTGAAAGGGAGGCGGAATAATTATGACGAGGAAGCCACCGAATATACTTTGGATTTGCACGGATCAGCAGCGCTATGACACGATTGGGGCCTTGAACAATCCGCAGGTTCATACGCCCAACATTGATAAACTGGCGGCGAGCGGAGTCGCTTTTGAGCGCGCCTTCTGCCAGAGCCCCATTTGCACGCCCAGCCGCGGCAGCTTCTTGACCGGCATGTATCCCAGCCGGGTGCATGCCTGCATCAATGGCAACGAGCGCTGGGCGGAAGCGGCGCCGCTGGTGACGGCGCTGCTGGCGGACGCGGGATACGATTGCGCGCTGGCGGGCAAGCTGCATCTGGCGGGAACCTTCGGCCGCGTCGAGCCGCGCCCGCAACACGATGGGTATCGGCTCTTCCACTGGAGCCACGACCCGGAAGATCAGTGGGAGTCCGGGCATGCCTACGCCGACTGGATCGCCGAGCAAGGTCGAAATCTGGGCGAACTGAGAAAGTCGCCGCATGAGATCCCGCCGGAGCTGCACCAAACGAGCTGGTGCAGCGACCGCGCAATCGATTTCATCGAAGCCGATCACGATGGCAAACCCTGGCTGATGAGCGTCAATATATTTGATCCGCACGAGCCCTTCGATCCGCCGCAGTCCTATCTGGATCGCTTTGATGTCGGGGCGCTTTCGGGACCGGCATTCCGCGAGAGTGACTTGGCCGCGCAAGCCGCGCTGGCTGATATCGATTTTCAGACGCCCTGCCGCCGGCCCGAAGAATTCAATGCCAAATGGATCCAGGCGGCTTATTACGCCATGATCGAGCTGATTGACGACAACGTCGGCCGCATGTTGGACGCGCTGGAACGCAGCGGGCAGCGCGACAACACCGTCGTCATCTTCATGAGCGACCACGGCGAGATGCTGGGCGACCACGGGCTGCTGCTCAAGGGCTGCCGATTTTACGAAGGCTTGGCGCGTGTGCCGCTCATCTTGTCTTGGCCCGGGCAGTTTCTTGATGGCGCGCGCCGGCAAGCGCTGGTCGAATTGATGGATATCGCCCCGACTTTGCTGGAATTGGCCGGGCTGCCCGCGCCTGACCGGATGCAAGGGCGCTCGCTGCTGCCGCTGTTGCGCGATGGGCAGGCGGCGGACCGCCATCGTGATTTTGTGCGCTGCGAGTATTACGATGCGATCAACGCGCGCTTCAACGAGCGTTTCTCCGGCGCTTACGCCACGATGCTGCGCGACGAGCGCTTCAAGCTGATCGTCTATCACGGACACGGCATCGGCGAGCTATTCGATCTTGAAGCCGACCCGGATGAATTTGTCAATCTTTGGGACGAGCGGGCTATGCGCGAGACGAAGATGCGCCTGATGCAGCAAAGCTTTGACGCGCTCGCGCTCGCCACGGATCTGGGAACAGAACCGGTCACGGTGTTCTAGAATCGCCGGAGCCAGCAGCCGCGCACGCGCAGAAAGGGACGTCTGACATGAAAGCGATCATGTTGATGTTCGATACGCTCAACCGGCACATGCTGCCGCCCTACGGGAATGATTGGGTGCAGGCGCCGAATTTTCAGCGCTTGGCGGAGCGCGCGGCTGTCTTCGATCGCTGCTATGTCGGCAGCATGCCTTGTATGCCGGCGCGGCGCGAATTGCATACCGGGCGCTATAATTTCCTGCATCGCGGCTGGACGCCCCTGGAGCCCTTTGACGATTCCATGCCGGAGATGCTGAAGAACAGCGGCGTCTACACGCACCTGGCGACTGACCATCAGCATTATTGGGAGGATGGCGGCGCCACCTACCACAATCGATACAGCAGTTATGAATTCATTCGCGGGCAGGAAGGCGATTTTTGGAAGGGGCAGGTCGAGCCCAAGGTGGAGATTCCCTTCAACGCGCGCACGCTTGACGACCCCACTTTCATTGCGGACAGTTGGAAGCAAGACTGGATCAACCGCAGTTATATGCCGACGCCGGAGACGCAACCGCAAGCGAAGACCTTCAGCGCGGGCTTGGAGTTCATCCGTGACAATTACGAGGCTGACGACTGGTATCTGCAGATTGAAACTTTCGACCCGCACGAGCCCTTTTTCAGCCAGCAGGAATTCAAGAATCTCTACCCGAAGATCTTCGACGAGGCGCCGCCCAGGCTGGCTTTCGACTGGCCCAGCTACAAGCCGCTGACCGAATCCGATCAATATGTCCAGCACATGCGAACTCAATACGCCGCGCTCTTGAGCATGTGTGATCGGTATCTGGGTCGCGCGCTTGACTTGATGGACGAACTCGAGATGTGGGACGATACAATGCTGATCGTCTGCACCGACCACGGCTTCTTGCTGGGCGAGCACGACTGGTGGGCGAAGAATCGCCAGCCCTGGTATCAGGAGTTGGCGCATACGCCCCTGTTCATCTGGGATCCGCGCAGCCGCGTCGCTGGCGAAAGGCGTGACAGTCTGGTTCAGATGATCGACTTGCCGGCGACGCTGCTCGAGTACTTCGGCATTGAGAAGTCGGCTGATATGCAGGGCTTTGCGCTGCGGGATGCGATTGCGAAGGACGAGCCGGTGCGAGAGGCGGCGCTCTTCGGCATCCACGGCGGTCATGTCAACTGCACGGATGGGCGCTATGTATACATGCGGGCGCCGGACAATCGCGCCAACGAGCCCTTGTACGAATACACGCTGATGCCGCTGCGCATTCGATCGCGCTTTGCCCTGGCGGATCTGCAAGATATTCAATTGGCGCCGCCATTCAGCTTTACCAAGGGCTGCCGCACGATGAAGATCCCGGCGCGGGCTTGGCCCGATGCGCATGGCTTTGGCAATTTGTTGTTTGATGTGCAAGCGGATCCGGGCCAGGAGAATCCGCTGGATGACGCTGAAGTAGAAGCGCTGATGATTAGGCGCATGGTAAGGCTGATGCAGGAGAATGACAGCCCGCCGGAACAATTTGAACGGCTGGGATTGCAGGATTATCTGTAGGCGCGGGCGGGCGCTAGCGGCGCCTCGTTGAAGGCCGGTCCCCTACCGGCTGGCTTGCTTCAAATGTACGCGTTTGCGGCAAGTCTCTACAGCTTTACCACAGAAGTAAAATCAATAAAGTAATGCAAATTTCGCTAAAGCAGCGATTTGTAGGGGCGACAGGCGGGCTGTGTCTACGCGCCCTACCATGTCGCCCAAAACCACAAGTCGCAGCGGCAGCGGGCGACCAGATTGGTCGCCCCTACGAGGCCCGCTTCTTTCGCATGACTAACTTGGTACTGCTGAGACTGTAAATTGACGGGCGCGTGAGAAAGCCGGGCGCCAACGCGGAAGCGCTGTGTGTCAAGCGCGCCGGCATGAATTGCTTGCGTTGCGCCAGCAAGTATGTTATGCTGGCGATTGATGCTCGAAATCGATTTCGCTGGCGCGCGCCAGCGATCGGACGGATGACCCTGCGCGTATGCCACTGACGATTGAAGACCTTTCTAACCGATTGGGGATTTCCTCTTCGACCGTATCGAAGGCCTTGAATGACCGGCCGGATGTCGCGAGCGCTACCAAGGCGCGGGTGGTGCGGGCGGCGCGCGAGCTGGGTTATCAGCCGTCGGCGGCGGCGCGCAATCTCCGCCGTCAGCGCACCAACAAGATTGGGCTGGTCGTGACCTATCCGGTTCAGCGGGTGTCGGATTTCCTTTCCGAGCTCATCCCGGGCATGGCGTCGGTGGCTGAAGGCGCGGAATACAATTTGATTCTATATACGTCAATGGTCGGCAGCAGCGAGCGCATCAAGAACCTGTGCCGCTCGCGCGAGGTGGACGGCGTCATCATCGCCTGGCCGCCGCGCTTGAGCGAGACGGTCGCGCTTTCGCAGCTGCTGACGGACGAAGAAATGCCGCATATCTTTTTGCCGCGCCGCCTGCCGCATGAAGGCATCTCGTATGTGGCGGCGGACCATGTGCAGGGCGCGCGCTTGCTGACCCAACATCTGATCGCTTTGGGGCATCGGCGTATCGGTTTCGAGCGGTTGCCGGAAGTCTACGAAACCGATTATGATCGCCACGCCGGTTACGCCCAGGCGCTGCGTCAGGCGGGCATTCCTTATGATCCGGCGCTGGTCATAGCTGCCGATTCGCAGGACGCCGATTATGACCGGCGCTCGTTCGCCGCCTTTCAAGCGCTGGATGACGCGCCGAGCGCCGCGCTCTTCTTCACCGATCCGGTGGCGATCAAGGCCTTGTCGCTGGCGAAAGCGCGCGGCATTCGCGTGCCGCAAGATCTGTCCATCGCTGGCTTCGATGGCATTCTGTCGTCGGGCGTGACTGAGCCGGCGCTGACAACCGTGCGCCAGCCGACGTCCAAGATGGGCGAGCTGGCGGTTGAAAGCCTGCTGCGGCTCATCGCGGCCGAGTCCAGCGAAGCGCAGCAGCGCACGCTGCCGGTCGAGCTAATCGCGCGCGGCTCAACCGGGCAAAACACTGAGGCATAAACGGGGTCGACGCCCGTCGCATCGCCAGGCTGCGGGCTGGTGAAAACTAATATGAAGGGAGAGTTTACAATGTCGCTGGTTTCTCAAGAGCAAATCGAGCAATACCACCGCGACGGTTATTTCATTCTGAAATCGGTGATTCCGGACGCGATCGTCGAGGCGCTGCGAGACGAGTGCATGCGCATCATCGACATCTACGACAAAGAGATGGAAGCCAAGGGCTTAACGAAACTGCGAATCAATCATTACAAGAAGCGCTACTTCGTCGCCAACCGCAGCCCGGGCAGTCCCATCATGACCGAGTTTCTTTTCGGCGAGCTGATGGCGAATATCTGCCGCGCCACGATTGGCGGTGAAGCCTATCTCTACAATGAGCAGTACGTGGTCAAAGCGGCCGATACTGATACCAAGTTCGCCTGGCATCAGGATTCGGGTTATGTCGGGCATTATCATAGCGCCTTCCTGTCTTGCTGGTGCGCGCTGGATGATATGAGCCTCGAGAACGGCACGATTTACATATTGCCCTATAGCCGCGACGGGCGCCAGGACAGCGATGAAATCGCGGAGCATCCGGAGGAAGCGAGCAGCAATGACAAGGTCGGCTACCACGGCGATGATCCCGGCGATCCGGCCATCGTGCCCAAAGGCAGCATCGTGGTCTTCAGCAGCCGGACGTTTCATCGCAGCGGCGCCAATATGACCGACCAATATCGGCGCAGCTACCTGGCGCAGTATTCGACCGAGCCGATCATGACGAAAGACGGCAGCGCGGTGCTGGTGCGCGCCGAGCCGCTGCTGCGGAATGGCGTCCGCATCAATCCCGGCATGGCGGCAGCCGCGTCTTGGGCGCCGCTCATGTCTGGCGGCGGGCCGGGCGAGGGATCGGGCGCCGATTAAGTTTGGAAAAGGTGGCAGACGCTTGAATGAGCGCGCCTTTTTGCATTGTGAGCAAATGTCAAGTTCATTTAGAAAGAGGAGCAAGTCATGCGCAAGTATCTGATTGTTCTGTCGTTGCTGGGACTGCTCATTGGCGTTCCCGCATTCGCCCAGATGGAAGGAAGCTGCAATATCGATCCGCCGGCTGATCCAGTCGAAATCAATTTCATCGGCTGGAGCTTCCCCATCGCCGATTTCAACGCGGGCGAGGTCGAGAATTGCGGCGATGTCGATAATATCACCGTGAACATCAGCCTGCTGTCATCCGGCGATGTGCTGGAGCAGGTGCCGCTGGCGCTGTCGGCTGGCGGCGATTCGCCCTACGAGATTTTGCACGCGTCCAACGGCCAAGTCGGCGGCTGGGGCGGCAACGGCTGGCTGCTGCCGCTCAACGATCTGGTCGAGAAGTATTGGGACGAATACGACCTGGGCGACATACCGGATGCCGTCTGGGAGGGCGGACGCTACGGCGACATCATCTACGGCGTGCCGACCAGCGGCAATACGCTGCACTTGATCTACCGCAGCGATATCCTGGAAGAGATGGGCCTGGACGCGCCCGCGACCTATGACGAAATCCTGGACTTCTGCGACGCGGTCGGCTTGGACAATATGGATTACGACGCGCCCTTCGCCATCGATCTCTCCCGCCCGCGCGGCTGGGAACTGGAATTCTTCATGGTCTTGGGCGCCTATGGCGGGACGTATTTGGGCGAGGGCAATATGCCCGCTTTCCATGGTCCGGAAGGCCTGGCTGCTGTCGAGTTGATGGTGGAGGTTTACCAGCGCTGCATGGGCGACGCCGCCACGATGATGTCCAACAACGGCATGGAAACCGGCATGCAACAGGGCACGCTGCCGATGACCAAGCTGTGGGCGAGCCGCGCCGCGGTCATGACAGCGGATAATACCGACCTGGTCGATGTCATCGCCTTTGCGCCGGCGCCCAGCGTCGAAGCGGGCGGTCCGCTAGCCAGTTCGATCTGGAGCGACTTCTACTTCATCCCGGCCACCGTCACTGTTGATCCGGATCTGGTCTTCCGCATCATCATGGAAGCGCTGGATGTCTCGTCGCAGCAGGAAGCGGCTAAGATCGGCATTCCGGCGCGCGAGTCGGCCTCCGGTTTCGGCGGTCCCTATTTGCCCGCGTCGAACGCGACCGCTGCTGGCGGCGTCGGCAACTATGACAAGAACCCAGCCGTCAATATCGTCATCGCCAAACTGAGCGATTTTCTGCCGCTGACGGCTACGGGCGAGCTGAGCCCGCAAGAAGCGCTGGACGCCGCCGCTGAGGCTTATATCGAAGAAGCGACCGCCCAAGGCTACATCGAGGGATAGGACGCGCCCCCCATCCCCCGGCCCCTTCCCCCACTGAGGAGGGAAGGGGAGCATTAGACACGTTTCGGGCGGATGAAGCCCCTCCCTCTTTATGGGGGAGGGGTTTGGGGTGGGGGAAAGTACCACCATGGAACGCAAGATCTTCTTCGTTTTCACCTCGCCCAGCATCCTGGTCATGACGCTGCTGATGGCATTGCCGTTGGCGATGGCCATTTGGCTGAGTATGCACTTCATGACTTTCACGAATGTGTTGGCGCCGCAGTGGGTGGGCTTGCGCAACTACATAGATGTGCTCGAAGACGCGCAGTTTTGGCAGTCCTTCGAATTCACGATTGTTTATATCGCGGTGGTCGTGCCCAGTTGGATCGTCATCGGCTTCATCATGGCGCTGCTGCTCGATCAGCAGAGCGGAATCGTTCGCGGCTTTTATTTGTCGATCTACCTGCTGCCCTTTATCATTGTGCCGATTGTCGGCACGATTATGTTCCGCCAGCTTTTTGAGCCCTCAGGCATCATACGCTGGCTTTATCAGGAGATTTTCAATCAGCGCTTTCACTATACCGAGCAGTCGGTGAAGACGCTGGTGCTATTTCATGGCGTCTGGTATGTCACGCCCTTCACGCTGGTTGTGTATTTCGCCGGCTTGCAGACCTTGCCGCAAGACCTGCTGGAGGCGGCCGGCATCGATGGCGCCAGCCGTCTGCAGAAGATCCGTTACATCGTCATTCCCCATGTGCGCTCGCTGACGCTCTTCATTTTGCTCTTCAGCATCATGGATTCTTACCGCGTTTTCGATAGCGTCTACGTGCTCACCGAGCTCAATCCGGTCTACAAGGCGCATACGGTCATGACCTACACCTTCCAGACCTCGATGCGCCTGCAGCGCTTGGGCAAAGCCAACGCGATGGCCGTGATCACCGTCATCGGCATCATGGTTGTGCTCATCCCCAATCTCTATTATTCCTGGAAAGAACAGCTTGCGGAGCGCTAAGAGATGGACCGCGTGACCAGCTTGTGGGGCCGCATCCTCATCCAGATAGTCCTGATTCTATTTGCCATTTACAGCATCGTGCCCTTCACCTGGACGGCGCTGCAATCGATCAAGACCGTTCGCGACGCCGGCTCGCGCAGGCCCAAATTGCTTTTCTCGCCGACGATGGAGAATTATGAAGATCTGTGGTTGCGCTCGACGCCGGAAAACCCGGAAGCGCTGGCTTTTTTCTTGCTGCTGGCCCTGGTGCTGCTGGTCGGGCTCTTGCTCTTCGCGCAATATATCCCGGGCCGCCGCAGCCTGGTTTACGGCTTGGTTGGCCTTGGATTCGCTGGCTTGCTTTGGGGCATCCCGCAGCTGCTGGATACCGACCGGTTTTATGATTTCTTTCTCAATACACTCATCGTGACCGTAGGCACGATCGTGATATCGATCAGCATCGGCTGCCTGGCTGGTTACGCCTTGGCGCGGTATGTCGGATTGCTGGGAGTAGTCTTGCTGCTGGCGGCGCTGGCTTTCCGCGCCTTGCCGCGCTTCGCCTTCGTGCTCCCCTATTACTGGATCGGCAGCGCGCTGAATTTGCTTGATTCGCGCATTCTGGTCATCATCACGCTGGTCGCCGTGAATCAGCCCTTCACGATTTGGATGCTGCGCAGCTTTTTCATGGAAGTGCCGAAAGACCTGGAAGAGTCGGCCATGGTCGATGGCGCCAACCGTCTGGTCTCTTTCTTGCAGGTGATCGTGCCGGTCGCTTGGCCCGGCATCATCTCGACCGCGCTATTCACGTTGCTGCTGGCCTACAACGAATTCTTGCTCGTGCGCGTATTGACGCAAACCAACTGGACGCTGCCGGTGGCGATTTCGCGCTTCACCGGCGGCGAGGACCCGCGTCATCTGACGCTGGCGGCGGCGGCATCGGTCTCGGCTACGATTCCGATCATCGTCGTCATCCTGTTTTTCCAGAAGCACTTGGTCAAGGGTTTGGCGGCTGGCGCGGTGAAGGGCTAGCGAGCGCCCGCTTGCGCGCAAAATGTAGGGGTGACTTATCAGACTGCCCCTCCAAATCGAAAAATGTAGGGTCGCCCACGACGCGCAAACAAACAAACAGGCACCGGAAAACCGTCAGGAGAAACAAATGACAAAGTCGCAGGCGCAGCAGAATCGGGAGATCATCAGCGCGTATTGGGAGGCGCTGAACGAGGCTGACGCGAGTCTCGTTCCGGATATCGTCCAGCACTACACTCATGACAATATCGAGTGGCACGGTCCCGAGCCCTACAACGATATCAAGGACGCCGGCGCGCTCGTTGACCGTTTCTGGGGACCGTTCCTGCGCTCCTTTCCAGATCTCCAGCGCCGCTGCGATGTGCTGCTGGCGGGGCGTTACCGCGACCAGGATTGGGTGAGCGCAACGGGCCACTTCAGCGGCCTATTCGCGGAAGACTGGAACGGCATCGCGGCGACGGGCGAAAAGACCTTGATCCGCTTCGGCGAGGTTATGGCGCTGGATAGGGGCAAGATCGTCAAGACCTACTTCCTGCTCGACCTGATTGATGTGATGCAGCAGGGCGGTTTCCAACTGGGCTGGGCGGCGCCGGCGATTGAAGGGCTGCGACCGAAAGTCAGATATGGGAGCGGCCTGCTGCGATGCGAGCAGAGCGCGGAAGAGACGCGCCGGACATTGTTGCTGGTCGAGGCGATGTTATTCGGGCTCGTGCGCAAGGACCAGCCGATGGAGCTCTATTGGCATCCGAAGATGGTCTGGAACAGCCCGAGCGGGGTGGGCACGGCGCGCAGTTTGCCCGAATTTTTGGAGCGGGTGCATACCGTGTTTCTCACTGGCTTGTCCGGGACCTGGGAGGGTTCGCATAACGCGCGTTATGCCGAAGGGCGCTTCGCCGTGTCCACCGGCTGGCCCAGCCTGGTGGCTGTGCATGATGGCGAGTTTCTGAGCATCCCGGCGAGCGGCAATACGCTGCGCTGGCGCATCATGGACTTCTGGGAGCGCAGCGACGATCTGCTCATCACAAACTGGGTGCACATTGATATGATCGCCATCTTCAAGCAGATGGGCGTCGATGTGTTTGAACTGTATGAACGCTTCCGGCGGGATGGGCGCCCGCAACCGCGCTAATCCAAAACTGACAGACGGCTTGGCGCGCGTTTAAGACGCTTGCGGGCTAGGCACTTCGGGCGCGAACTGGTAGTCGGGCTCGATCTGCTGCCGGCGCAGGATCGGGATGATCTGGCGCCAGGCGCCGATGATTCCCTGGCAGGGCGCGGGCATGTCGTGCTTCACGATGCGGTGCAATTCGGGCAGGTTGTAGAAGGGAACAGCCGCGTACATGTGATGCTCGATGTGGTAATTCATCTGCCAGTAGAGAAAAGCCAGCACCGGATTCAGGGCGATGGTGCGGGTATTGAGGCGGTAATCGGGCGTGTTGTCCGTCAAGCCGATGTGCTGGGCGACGTTGAGGAGGTATTGAAAGCCGCCGGCGTAGAAGGACGAGAAGGTGACCAGCACTGCCAGCATCCACCAGCCGGTCAGCGCGGAGACGAGTACAATCAGCCCGTGGCCGATCATCAGGACGCGCGCCCAGTTGAAAAGCGCCCGCCTGCCCTTCACGTTATCGGGCGGGAATAGCGCACGCTCCCAATCATCTTCGATGATGCCGAAACAGAGCTTCAGCGTATGCCGCATGCGCAGGCAGAAGCCGCGCGCGTTGATGAAGGCGAAAGCGAGATAGGACTTGAGCGTGAACTCCACGGGCAGGACGACTTCGGAATCATCGGGCGGGTGCAAGGTGTAGCGGTGATGCGCCTGATGGCTCGCCCAGAAAGAGATATGGCTGAACCAGCCGAGAAAGCTGAAGATGTGGACAAAGAACTCATTTAGCCATTGCGTCTTGAAAACGGTCTTGTGGCAGAATTCGTGGTGTCCATTAACAGTAAACTTTTGCAGAGATCCGTACAAGTAAATAAGCGCGATGACGACCAGCCAATGCGCGCGGCCGACCGCGTACCAGGCGGCGGCGCCTGTGCAAGCCAGCACAGCCAGGAATGCCAGGGTCTGCGCCATGCCCTTGACGTCGCTGCGCTGGTTGAGGCGCGCCAAATCGACGGCCGGCACTGGCGTGCGATAGAACTTGATTCGTCTCTGTGGCTTGTCTTCGGTCATCGATTGATCTCGTTTCATGCCGGGCTAAGGCAATAGCGGCGCCCGATCTGATGTTACGCTTTGTTCGATTATACAGGCGATGCCGATCAAATCCACGCTGTCGCTGGCTCAGCGTTTCGCGCGCCCTAACGGAATCTTTCAAGTTCCTGGTTGATGGCTAGCCCGCCCCGTTGCAGCAGCGCCACTTCAGAAAACGAACTCAAGACGCGCATTCCTTTTTCCGCCCAGTGCAGCAGCCAGTCGAGATTGTTGACTTGGATTCCCGAGACTTTCCCGCGCGACTGGCAAGCGCCGATCGTTCTTTCGATCGCGTCAATGAGCTGCGGCGAATCCAATTTGCCCGGCAGGCCCAGGTCAATAGAAAGGTCGGTCGGTCCGATCAGCAAGACATCGACGCCGTCAATCGAGGCGATCTCGTCGATTGCGTCCAGAGCGCCGCGCGTTTCGACTTGGACGATGAGCAAAGTCTCGTCATTGGCCGCCCGCATATTCTCAGTCAGCGGGCCGGTATGGAAGTTGGTATGCCCGCGGCCAAAGGAGCAGCCGCGTGCGCCAATGGGCGGATACTTCATGATGTTCACGACCTCGCGGACTTGGGCGGCGGAACGCAAGCGCGGCGCCATGATGCCTTGCGCGCCGAGATCGAGCGCGCGCGCAATGAAAGGATATTGCGCGTCCGGCACGCGCACCAGCGGGGTGATGCCGATATGACGCCCGAAGCGACTGAGATCGGCGACGGATTCAAAGTCGAAGACGCCGTGTTCCATGTCAATGGTGGCGAAATCGTAGCCGGCGTTCTTCAGGACTTGCAGGACCGCCGGCTGTCTAAATTCGACGAGCATGGTACCGGTCACGGCAGCGCCGGCGCGCAACAGCGACTTCATACGATTGGACGGTATTATGCTCATGGTATGTCCGATCTCTTCGCCGGTTTGATGGTTGACGCGCGCCAGATTGGTTCGCGGCTGTCGCTACCGCGTTGATCGTGAAAAGGTTCACTCCTCGTAATGCCGCATGATGTCCATCCACATGACCAGCCCGCGCCAGCGCTCGAAGCGGGCGTAATGCGCCTTGATCTCGGCGGTGCTGCCCTTTAGGCCGCCATTGTGCCGGGCGGCGAACATGGCGTGGCAAGCGCTGTCGATGGCGATATGGTCGAAGTGGCCAAGCATGCGCGCCAGGGTGCCGGCCGCGTAATCGCCGAAGCCCTTCAGCGACTTGACCGCTCGGTAAAAGCTGTCGCTATCGAGCGCGAGCCAGGCAGCGAGATCGACCTCGCCAGCGGCGACCTTGCGCGCGAGTTCGTGAAGGTAGCCGCTGCGGTAGCCGGCGCGTGCTGTCTGGGCGAAAGCGTCGAAGCTGAGGGCGGCGATGCGCTCGGCTGTGGGGAAAGCCCGCCGATCGTCGAGCGTTGGATGGGGCGCGCCCAAGCGACAAAGCTGCCGGCACATATTGACCGTTTGCGACCATCTGCAGTTCGTGGTCAGCAGCACTTTGGCCAGATCTTCCCACAGGCTGGGCGCGCAAAGGATGCGCCCGCGCCGTTGGCTTTCCAGCCAGTGATAGCCCTCATGCGCCGCCATCGCCGCGTAGAAAGCGCTCAGGTCCCAATCCAAACGGAGCATCGTCCTCACGGCGGCGGCTGCCTCGCGGCGGAGCCCGTCGGATGCGACTTCGCAATCGGGCAGTTCAACGCGGAGGCCGCCCGGGCTCGCGCGCATCCGCAGGCGCAGCACATCGCCGCTGGCGCTCTGATAGACATATTCGAGAATGCCGCTTTCCGCCTCCCAGGTGAAGGGGGGCAACATCAGCCAGCCGTGGCTGAGGACGGTGTGCGCAAAGTCAAATTGGGGCGCTGTCGGAATGACGAAGCCGGTTTCGTTCACGCCGGCATCTTGTCCAGCACATCCTGGATTTGCCGCAAGTGGTTGATGCCGTGCTGGGCGTATGCCAGCGCCAACTGCTCCAGATTCATATCCGGACGGTCGGGGCTGGAGCCGCGGCCGGTCTTGCCCCATTCTTCTTCGCTCAGGTTCTCCAGCAGAATCGCCCAGCGCGCCTGCAAGCCTTCGAGGATCTTGAGAGAGTGTTCGATGTCCGCGTCTTTGGCGTCCGGGTATTCGGCGATGGCGTTCACATCGTAGGCGGTGAATTGAAAGCTGGGGCTGGTGAGAATCAGCTTGAAGCGGCGAATGCAGACCATGTGTGTATCGGCGAGATGGTGAATATTCTGGGCGATGGTCCATTCGGGCGCGTTGTAGGGGGTGGTCAACTGCTCGACGCTCAAGCCGCCCGCTTGCTCGCGCAGTTGGGCCGGCAGCTTGCGAATGGCGTCGATGGCTTCAGCTCTGGTTTGCATGGTGGTGGTCTCCTCTTCTGCGATTCCGTGCAGCTGACATTGTAGCGAAGCCGAATCTTTTTCCCAACCTTTCCTGCATTCAGACGATGGTTACAGCGATTTGCATTTTGACGGATTGTGCATTGGGCGACGTCCCCACGAGTTGGAATTGGCGGGCGGGCGCAGACAAGGGAGTGTCTATTGTTGCGGATATAAGCTGCCTGCGATCTTATCTAAAATCTCTGCGCCTTCTGTGTTCTCCCTATTTTGGAGCCTTGTAGGGGCGAGCCTTGGCTGCCCGTCTCACTCGACGCAGAGACATACCCACTTAGTTAGCCACTCCCCAGACAATCCGCTTTTGCGCTGGCGCTTCTTTTGCGTTACAAAGAGAGTCTGATGTTACGCTTAAGAAAGGACGAGCGCATGCTGCCCGCGCCCGAAATCGTCGGCATCGGCGTCTGTACGGTGGACCATCTCGTCACCGTAGCGCGCCTGCCCCGACGGAACGAAAACATGCAAGCGGTCAATTATGATCGGCAGCCGGGCGGCTTGGCGGCCATCGCTTTGATGGCGGCGGCGCGATTGGGGGCGCGCTGCAAACTCATCGCGCGTATCGGCGATGACGAGCCGGGCGCGTACATTCGCGGCGTGCTGGAGGCGGAAGGCGTCGACGCCTCGCAGCTGCTGGTCGATCCGGGCAGCGAATCGCATGTGTCGGTGATCCTCGTCCACGAAGCCAGCGGCGATCGCAGCATCATCGCTCGCCCGCCGACGGGTTCTCCCATCGCGTCGAGCGAGATTCAGCGAGCGGACATAACTTGCGCGCGCGTCCTATTCGTTGATACGCTGACTGAAACAACGCTGCGTGCGGCGCGCTGGGCGCGGGAAGCAGGCCTGAAAGTGCTGCTGGATCCAGCGTTGCCCTACGCCGAGATCAAGCCGTTGCTGCCCTATGTCGATGTGCCGATCGTGCCGGAATACTGGGCGCGGGAAATGATGCCCGATCAGCCGCCGGCTGCGGTCGCCGAGCGCCTGCATCGCGAGGGCGCGGCGATCGCTATCGTCACCTTGGGCGAGCGCGGCGCGGTGGCGGCTTGGGAGGCGGGGGTAGAGGCATTCCCCGCCTACGATGTGGATGTGGTCGATACGACTGGCGCGGGCGATGCCTACCACGGCGCGTTCTTATATGGGCTTTTGCAAGATTGGGAGGCGCCGCGGATGGCGCGCTTCGCTTCCGCCGTTGGCTCCTTGAATTGCCGCGCCGTTGGCGGGCGAACAGCGCTGCCCACACGGGACGAGGTGGATCGTTTCATGGCTGGCGCCGCGACCTTATGACGCGCGACGGGCTGCAAAATATGAATGCTGTAACCTTTAGTTAGAGTGCGGTATGTAGCGCCGAAAGTTGATAATTTGTCCTGTTCAAAGCGCAAAAAATGCTATACTACTACGCGAGCATCTACGAAAAGGAGCACTCATCATGAACAAAGCAGATTTAATCGGTTCTATCGCAGAGAAATCTGGGCTGAGCAAAGCGGAGGCCAGCAGCGCGCTGGATGCTTTTGTGTCTTCGGTGTCGGATGCGCTGGCGAGCGGCGAACGGATTTCACTGGTTGGATTCGGCTCGTTTTCCGTTGACCAGCGCGGCGAGCGGATGGGCCGCAATCCGCGAACCGGCGAAGAAATCCAGATTGCCGCCAAGAATGTTGTCAAGTTCAAGCCGGGCGCCGGCTTGTCCGCGGCGGTAAACTAGGACCGAAATTGAGCTTAGGCGGTTGCGCAGTCGCAATCACGCTTGAAATCGAATATCAATGGCAGCCTGCTGTAGTGAACGACAGGCTGTTTTGTTTGTCAAGGGAAATCGAGAACCACGCGTTGGCAGGTGAGGTCGAGTCGCCGCCTCGCCCCTACGACTTATATGGGCGGGTTGTGAGCCTGGATTGAGGGCAGAATCAGCAGAGGTCGCAGCCTTGCAAGTACTCGAGGCAGGCGCGCAGTTCGGCAATCCGCTCGTCAACGGCGTCAGTTGTCCGTCCGTCAAGAACCAGCCAGCCCTGATAGTCGCGCGCGTTCAGCGTTTTGCCGATGGCGGGGAAGGGCAGATGGCCGGCGCCGGCCAGGGCGCGCTCGCTGTCGGTCAGATAAATGACGCTGAGCGCGGCCGCGTGGCTGGCGAGGGCAGCCAGCAGGTCGTCTTCCTCAAGCGCTAAATCGCAGGCGCTGGCGGCCAGCGTGATATTCGGATGATCGTCAACTTCCTGGCGGAAGCGGGCGGCTTGCCCCAGATGCGTCAGAAAGCTCGTCTCGGCGCGGCATAAGGGTAGGAGCGCCAGCTTGGCGTCCATGGCCTCAGCCAGGTCAGAAAAGCCGCGCAGCAACCAGATGAGCAATTCCTTCTGCAATTCCAGCGGCGAAGCGAAGGGCGTCAGATCGGGCATGTCGCTCGCGCCAAAATGCGGCACGAAGGTCACATAGTCGGCTTCGAGATCGAGCGCGCAAGCCAGGGCTTCGCGCAGCATGTCGTTCGCCCGCGCCCGCCGCGCGATGTCAGCCGAGACCCAACCATCGACGGCGCCCATATTCAGCCCGCTGGCGCGCAAGCCATGCGCCCGCAGCGCCTCGTCGAGCTCGTCGATGCGCGCGTCAAGACCGGAAGCCGCGAATTCAAGGCCAGCGAATCCGAGCGCGCGCGCCAGCTTCATACGCTCGCGGAGGTCGGCGCCGGGCAGCAATTCCTCGCGAATGGCCAAGCGCGCCATCGGCTAGCTCGCCACTTTGGGCACGGCTGACAGGGCGTCGGCGATCAGCCTGTCGGTGCTCAAGCCCTCAGCCTGCCCTTCAAAATTGAGCAGGATCCGGTGGCGCAGGGCGGCGGGCGCGACGGCGGCGACATCGTCAAAGGAGACGTTGCTGCGGGCTTCCAGCAGGGCGTTGATCTTGGCGCCGATAATCAAGGCTTGGGCGCCGCGCGGGCTGGCGCCGTAACGGGCGTATTGCTTCAAGAGTGGCGCGGCATCGTCGCTTTCCGGGTGCGTGGCGACGATGATGCGCGCCACATATTCGCTGACGTGAGTCGGGATGGGCGTGCTCAGCGCCAGCCGTCCCATGCCGATCACCTGGGCGCCGTCAGCCACTTTGCCCGCTTGCGGCTGTTCGACGCCGGTGGTCCGCTCCAGAATTGTGATCAACTCGCCGAGGGCGGGGAAGGGCATATTGACCTTGAAGAGGAAGCGATCCAGTTGCGCCTCGGGCAGGGGATAGGTGCCTTCCATCTCGAGCGGGTTCTGGGTAGCCAGCACGAAGAAGGGAGCGTCCAGGTCATAGCGGCGTCCGGCGACGGTGACGGTTTTTTCTTGCATGGCCTCCAGCATGGCGGACTGCGTCTTGGGCGTCGCCCGGTTGATCTCATCAGCCAAGACGAGATTGGCGAAGATGGGACCGGCCTGAAAGCGAAACTCGCGGCGTCCGTCTTCGGTCTCTTCCAGGATATCGGTGCCGACGATATCAGCCGGCATCAGATCGGGCGTGAATTGAATGCGGGAGAATTTGAGATCGAGCACATCGCCGAGCGTGCGAATGAGCATGGTTTTGCCCAAGCCGGGGACGCCTTCCAGCAGGGCGTGGCCCCCCGCCAGCACACAAATGACGACGCTGCGCACGACCTCTTCTTGCCCGACGATCACCTTGCCGACTTCGGATTCGATCGCGCGGGCGATTTCGCCGAATTGCTCCAAACCGATTTCTGTCGTTGCCGCTTCGCTCATATACTGATTGCCTTGTCGCGTTGCTGTGATGATGCCCGCCATTATATACCGAAACGAGGGGGTGGCGTGAGATGGGAGTTTCCGAGCTGCGTCCGGCTGGTGATCCGGCGCCACAAATAGGCAATGTAGGGGCGACCTATCACGTCGCCCGTTCGCCGACTCTATCCCGCCACTATGGTTTACAGGGTGTCTCGCCGAGACGCCCGCCAGCGCCCAACCCAGTTCCGCCATTCACACTATAATCGTCTGCATGGAAGTTACGATTCATCAACGCGCGAAAGCCGCAAGCAAAAGACAGTCCGAGCTTCGGCGCGACAACTACAGCATCTTGATGCCGGACGCGCCCAACAAAGATCAGAAGTCGCGCCTCGGTTTCTACATCGACTGGCTGTCCGAACGGCAGCTTGCCTGGTATCAGCCCGATCTGAGCGCCTACCGCGACTATCTGCTGAATCAGCGCGCGCGGCTGGACAAAAACGGCAACAGCGTCTCGGCCACGCTGTCGCCGCCGACGGTTTTGGCGCACCTGGCGACTATCCGCGGGCGCTACAGCCAATTGACGCGCAGCAACGCTGTTCGGGATCTGCTTTACGAATTGACGAATCCGGAAGAATCCGAAGCGGAGCAGCGGGCGCTGGTCGATGAATTCTTCATCCGTATGATGAACGACTTGCACCCGGCGACAGCGCCAGTCAAGCAGGTGGAAACGCAAGACATCGCTGATAGCCAACATCTGCGGCTCAAGCCCTACCAGGTGAGCGCGCTGGTGCAAGCGCCCGGCATCGCCGATCTGCGGGGCCTGCGCGATACGGCGCTGATTACGCTGATGGTCTGTACGGGGATCCGCGCGGCTGAGGCGGCAGCCCTGCACGTGGATGACCTGCGCGAGCATCTGGGCGGCGAGTTGTCGCTGCGCGTCCGCGAGGGCAAGGGGAGTAAACAGCGGCTCATTCCCTACGGGCCGCTGGACTGGTGCCTGATGTATGTCGACGCCTGGCTGCGGGAAGCCGGCATCAAAGCGGGTCCCGTTTTCCGCGGCATCCGGCGCGGCGGCAAGACCGTGCGCCCAAAAGGCATCGGCGCCTGGACGGTCAATGACATCATGAACTGCTATCCGATCAGCATCGATGGCGCGCTCTGCCTGGTCAAGCCGCACGATCTGCGCCGCACCTACGCGCGCAACGCCTATGATTTCGGCATGGATTTGGAGCGCATCCGCCAGAATCTGGGGCATACAAGTTTGGGCACGACGCAGACTTACATCGGCGAACTCGCGGGCCGCGATCGCCATCCGCCGAATATGTTCAGCCCGCCGCATGACGCGCGCAGCCTGGCCTTGTTGACGGGGGCGGCGATCGGATAGGTTTTCAGATTCTGATATTGGATGGTCTAGGCGCTCGCAGCCGCCTCGTCCGCCGGGATTTCCAGTTCAATCGCTTGCTTGATCAGCTGGCGGAACTGCGGCTCGGCCAGCGCGCCGGGCTGCATGAAGATGAGCTTGCCCTGCTTGAAGACGGCAATGGTGGGGATGCTGCGAATCTGAAAAGCCTGGCTCAGCCCCGGGTTGGCGTCGGTATCGACCTTGACCACGCGGATTTGCCCGGCGAATTCGCCCGCCAGCTTCTCCAAGATCGGGCTCACCATGCGGCAGGGCCCGCACCACTCCGCCCAGAAATCGACCAGCACGGGCAGTTCGTGCGAGGCCAGGATCGCTTCTTGCTCGAAGGTCGCGTCGGTGATGTCCAGCGGCTTATCGAGCGCGGGCGCCGCTTCCTCTTTTTCGATTGCGGCCGCGCGAATTTCGGGCGGCAAATCGGCGGCGATGGCCTCTTTCAGCTGGCTGATGTAGTCGGGCAGATCGCTGGCCCAGGGGCGCGACCGCCGCCACAGGATTTCGCCGCGATACAGACCAATCAGTAGCGCCCGGTTTTGATATTCAAAGCGCGCGCCTAATTTGGTGTAGACAGTCGGATCCGCCTGCCCGAAGACGATGCTGTCTTCTTCGTTGGCGGCTTTGTCGAAGGCGGTCTTGAAGTCGCTGCGCAGTTTGTCATTGCCATTGGAGATGAGAAGCAGCGCGGCGCGGGCCCCGATGTAGGATTTGAAGTTGCTGTCGGTGAGGGAAATGATTGGCATTGATGTGTCTTCCGTTCGCCCGTCCGCTTACCGTTCCGCGATGAGGGACGCTGCGTCTTTTGCGAGCTGTTCCTTTTCCGCTTCGCGCTCGGCGGCGATCTCGGCGTCGATTTGCGCCAGAAACTCCGGGCTGAAATCGGCGATGACAGTAGGCTTGCCGTCGTCGTCATACTGGGTGATGCGATACGTGCCCGGCTTGGCTTTGCCCTCGGCGATTTCCGCGGCTTGTTTTGCGCTCTTCAGGAGGCTTTTGCCAAACTCACTCATACTGTTTATCCCCCGTAATCTCGCAGTATCGTCGATATTGTATTCCTGAAAGAATTCTTCTCCCACTGCGTCAGGTCTCCTTTTCTACCCTTGCTATACACGTTGAGCAGAAACACAGGTTTTCGACGCCGGTGTAGAAAGTGATTACGCGATAGCCGCCGCTCTTGCCCCTGCCTCTGGCTGGTATTCTGACTTTGCGGGCGCCACCCGTTCCTGGAACAACATTGCCAGCGCTGGGATTATTCGCCACTACCAATTTGATCAGGTCGATGTCCTGTTCGGAGAGTCCCAGCTTTTTTGCTCGGCGAGTGAATTCCTCTGTCTCGATTACAGTATGCATATCAATCAATCAAAGTGTACACGCTGGCTCGTTGAATTGCAATCAACGCGCCGCTAGCCCGCCATGCGCTCGATGTACTCCAGGCTTTGGTGCCGGAAGTAGGAATCGTAGAGCGTGGCGTAATGCCCGCCGTCAGCCATCAGCGAGTCATGCGTGCCCGACTCGATGATCTCGCCCTGTTCGAGCACGATGATGCGGTCGGCGTGTTGAATCGTCGACAGGCGATGGGCGATCACGATTGAGCTGCGGTCGCCCAGCAGGGTATCGAGCCCCTCTTGGATCAGCGTCTCGGTCAGCGGATCGACACTGGCGGTCGCTTCATCGAGGATGAAGATGGCCGGATCTTGCAGCAAGACGCGCGCGATGGCCACCAGTTGCCGCTGCCCCATGGATAGATTGGCGCCGCGCTCGCCGACCTGGGTCTGCAAGCCCTCCTGCAGGCTCACCAGCCAATCGCCGCGCCCGACCTGGTGCGCGACCTCGATCACCTCGTCATCGCTCGCCTCAGGCTTGCCGTAGCGGATATTGTCCATGACCGTGCCGTCAAATAGAAAAGGCGTCTGCGTGACCACGCCCAATTTCGAGCGGTAGCTCGGCAGGTTGAAATTGCGGATGTCGACGCCGTCAATCAGTAGCTGCCCATGCTGATACTCGTAGAAGCGGTTGATCAGCTTGGCGATGCTTGATTTGCCCGAGCCGGTATGCCCGACGAGCGCCAGCGTCTCGCCGGGCCTGATGCGCAGGCTGAAGTCTTTCAGCACCTGCTCGCCTTCGTTGTAGTGGAAGTCCATGTTGACGAATTCGATAGCGCCATGCAATGAATTCACCGCGTCATCGGCTTTCTGCTTGACCATGGCCTCGGCGTCAATCAAGGCGAAGACGCGCTCGCCCGCCGCCAAGCCCAGCTGAAACTGGCTCCAAAAGGATGAGATGCTGGTCAGCGGAAACCAGATCATGCCCATGCCCTGGATGAACAAGAACCATTCGCCGGCGGTCAGGATGCCTTGCTGCGCCATGTTGATGCCGAACCAGACGACGGCGGCGACGCCGACGCCCGCGATTGTGACCAGGATCGGAAAGATGCTGCCGAAGACGAAGCCGTTGATCTTCTCGACCTCATAGGACTCTTGATTGACCGTTTTGAACTCGTCGTAGATCATCTGCTCGCGGCGGAAGGCTTTGGCCACGCCGATGCCACTGATCGACTCCTGAATATGCGCGTTGACGGTCGCCAACTGTCGGCGCGAATTGGTCACTGTGCGCCGGGCGACCGTGCGGAACTTCAGCGCGGTGTAGACGATGAAGGGCATGATCGCCATCAATACCCAGGTCATATTCACGTTGACCGTGAAGAGGTAGATGATCAGCAGCAGGACCAGCAGCAGGCGGCTCATGAGATTGATGCTCAAGCGGACGGTCTCGGAAAAAGCCTGCGTGTCCGAGAGCACGCGGCTGACCACCCGGCCCGTCGAATACTGATCGTAGAAGGACATGTCGCGCTCGGTCACGGCGTTGAAGGCGTCCTCGCGCAGATCGAAGGTGACATCGCCGACCGCTTCCGCCGAAAGCCACTGGCGGATCATGTTGGCCACCCAGCCGGCGCTGGCGGCGACGCCGAGGATGATCGATGTCGCGATGGGGTCGAAGGTTTCCGGCGTGAACTGCAGCTGATCCAGGGCCTGCGATACCACCACCGGCAGGATCAGATCCATCAGCGAACTGAGGAAGACCACCGCCCCAACGACCATCATCTTCCAAAGGTGTGGCTTGAAGTACCCCAGAATCCGCTTAACCAGCGCCCAATCGGAGTACTGACGATCGTATTCTTCGGCGTCCAAGCCGTCCATGATGAAGCCCATTAGGCGCCTCCTCCCGCCGCCAACTGCCCGACAGGCGCTTCAACGGCGCCGTAGCGAGCGAAGATGCGGCGATAATGCTCGGAACTGAGCAGCAATTCTTCATGCGACCCGTTGGCGATCGAGCGGCCGTTTTCCAAAACGATGATGCGGTCGGCCCAGCGGATTTGCGAAAGCCGATGCGTGATCAGGATCGTGGTGCGCCCCTCCTGCGCTCGGCGCATCGCTTTCTGGATCTCGTCTTCGGTGGCGCTGTCGATGGCGCTCGTCGAGTCATCGAGGATGAGGATGCGAGGCTGGCGCAGAAAGGCGCGCGCCAAAGCCAGGCGCTGCCGCTGCCCGCCCGAGAGGGTGACGCCGCGCTCGCCGATTTCGCTGTCGTAGCCATCGTTGAAGGACAGGATGAAGTCATGCGCTTGCGCTTCTCTAGCCGCGGTCTCGATCTCTTCCTGGCTCGCGTTTTGGACGCCAAAGGCGATGTTCTCGGCGACGGAGCGCGAGAACAGAAAGATATCCTGCTCGATCTTGCCCATCTGCGAGCGCAGCCGGTCGAGGTTCCAATCGCGCACATCGACGCCATCGATCAAGACGCGGCCTTCATCGACATCGTAGGTGCGGCTGACCAGTTGCGTCAGCGTCGATTTGCCCGAGCCGGTCTGCCCGACGATGGCGACCGACTGCCCCGGCTCGACGCGGAAGGAGACATTCTCCAGCACAGTGCTGCCATGAAACTTGAAGGTGACGTTCTCGAACTCGATGGCGCCCTTGACCGCGGCGCTGTAGCCAGCGAGATTCTCGTCGATGTCGGCGCGCTGGTCGATCAGCTCCAGGATGCGCCGCGCGCCGGCGATGCCCAGCTGAATCATGCTGATCGAAAACAGCGAGATGAAAACGGGGAAAGACAGCACTTGCATCAGACCGGCGACCGCGATGATATCGCCGATGCTGAGGATGCCGCGCCCGTGCATATTCAGGCAATGCAAGAAGAAGAAGCCGAAGGCGATGCCGTACATCAGCAGGGGCAGATAAGCCGCCTCGATTTTGCCCTGCTGCACGAAGAAGTCGCGGAACTTCCAGGCGTTGCGCCGGAACTTCTTGCGCTCGGCCATCTCTTGCGCCGCCACTTTTACGATCTCAATGCCGCTGATTGTCTCTTCAAGGCGGGCGCTTAGCGTGCCATATTGCATGCGCTGCTGCATCATCACCGGCTCCAGCCGGCGCATGTAACGGCGCACGACAAAGACGTAGGTGATGACAAACAGAATGGGCACCAATAGCAGTTCCAGATTGATCGTGGCGATGTAGAACATGGGAACGGCGAAACCCAGCACCATATCAAAGATGAACATGATGCCCGGATGAATCACAAAGTTCAGCTGACGGACGTCATCGGTGGCGCGCGCCATGATATCGCCGACGCGCTGCTGGTCGTGGAAGGTCTGGCTCTTGCCCAGCAGGCTGGCGTAGAGCTCGTGACGCGAATCGCGCTCGACCCTCGTCGATAGAATGACCATCGACATCGAGCCCATCAGCGAGAACAGGCCATCGGACACCGACAAGATCAAAACAGCCAGGCTGACCGCGATCACGGCTTGGACCTCACCGCCGTTGATGATGATCTCGGCGCCGCGGCCGAACATCACGCGCGCCCCGGAAAAAGTGATGTACGTCAGCGCGAAACCCACCAATCCGACGAGGAAATATAATTTGTGTTCAAAGCAATGCGAGATGATCCAGCGCGCGGGACCGCTGCGATTGTACTCTCGCAAGCCTTCAACTGAGAACTCGCTCTTGTGGTTCAACAATGACTCCTGTGACTGGCTATACATGGAACATTAGTTCAAAGGGAGAGGAATGTACATGACTTGGCCGCGAAATGCAAGGGTGGTGTTGCCATTGGGCTGCCGACCCTCCTAGTATTGCTCCGGCGCGGGACTCAGACCCGCGGCCAGCGCTGTATTCCATTATGCGCCTAGCAGCGGAACAGTAGAGCCGATTCTGTGAGTTCGCCGATTGCGCTGACTTTGTGCATTTCATATAAGCATTCCTTGCATTTGCTGTGCATATTATATAGAATAAGATTGATAGGGAAAGGGGGAATCGGCATGACTACTTATGGAACCGACATCGCGGGCTTGTTTTTAGTCCTGATGCTAATCCTGACCCTGGTCAGCATCCTCGCGGTCACTATTAGGCATTGCTCGCCGGGACACTTCAAACCGGACGACCGTGACCGATCCAAGCTCCAAATTGAAGCCTAGCGGTTTCTGCCCGAAGATGAGATTGGCGGTGGCTGGTCAAGCCAGTCGCCCCGGCGCTTCATCGACATCGGCGACGGGCAATTGTTCGCATCGCGTTTTTTGCCTTGGCCGGCGTCCAATTGGATTTGAAGACGCGCCAGTCTGACGCTAGACTACAGCAGTAAGCGTATGGTTCTGTTGCGGGAGCAAAGAGTTGATTTCAGCCTTGCGTCTCTTTTTCTTGATGGCGGTCGTCCTGGCGCCATCGCAGCGGCCAATCAAGGCGCGACCGTTGGCGGCTGCCCGGCTGGCGGCGCGGTAGCCGGAGCCTAAGGCATGCGAGCGATTCTCGCCGCCGTCCGCGATGCCGCGCATCTCTGCCGCCTGGTGCAAGCGCGCTATCTGAGCGCCAATATCAAAACCGCCGGCGATCACAGCGAGCCCGTCACCATCGCCGACTACGGCTCGCAGGCGATCATCTGCCGCGCCCTGCAAATGCGCTATCCGGATGATGCCGTCGTCGCCGAAGAATCGGCCAAGGACTTTGCGCAGCTCGTCTCAGTTGAGCAGCGCGCCCAGATTTTGACGCTGCTTTCGCAGGTCCTGCGGCAAGATGTCAGCGAAGCGGAGTTGATCGCCTGGCTTGATTTCGGCGCTGGACGCTCAGCCGCGCGCACCTGGGTCATCGACCCCATCGATGGCACGAAGGGCTTCCTGGCCAAACGCCACTACGCTATCGCCTGCGGACTGCTGCAGGATGGACGGGCAGCTGAAGGCATCGTGGCGGCGCCCGGCTATAACGACGGCGAAGGCGCGCTCTTCTATACGCGGGAGGGCGCTGCCTTTCGCGCGCCGCTGGCAGCTGGCGCCGGCGCCGGCGTCACCGTCTCGGGGCGCAGCTGCCCGGAAGAGTTCATCGCCGCGCAGAGCTTCGAGCGCGCGCATGCTTGCAAATCGCGTATGGCGCGCGCCCGCGAGCTGGCTGGCTTGGGCGGCGTCCGCATCCTCGAGTTGGACAGCATGGAGAAATACGCCCTGGTCGCCTGTGGGGATGCCGATCTCTACATGCGCCTGCCGCGCGCGGGCAGCGACTACGCCCACAAGATCTGGGATCATGTCGCCGGCGTCGCGCTGGTGCAGGCGGCGGGGGGCGTCGTAACTGACCTGGATGGCGCGCCCCTTGATTTCTCGCAGGGCGAAACGCTGCCCAACACCGGCATGATCATCAGCAACGGGGCGCATCATGCGCGCGTGGTCGAGGCCGTCCAGCGCGTCATGGCGGAGTAGATTTGTAGTGTAGAACTTGATGTAGTATAAATGTGCTAATAGGCGTCTTTTGGAGGTAGTGACATGTCCCTAAAGCGAAACACAATTCATCTCGGCGACGCGCTCCACCTGATAGATGAAGTCGATGACGAGTCAATTGACCTGATAGTTTGCGATGGTCCTTATGGCATCACTACGCACGTATGGGATAGGATTACGAACATACAGGAATACAATCTTGACCTCATTAGAAGGTTTTCTGACAAGCTGAAATATGGTGGAGCGCTTTATCTTTTTGGAAAGCCAAATTGTATTGACTTTATTGATTACCGCCCCTATCTGAATTTGAAATCAAAGATTGTCTGGTATCAACCAAGCCGGCTGGCGCAGGGCAGAATTAGCTATACCAACAATTACGACATCATCTGCTATTTCATCAAAGGTGATAAGCCGCGCTGCTATAATTTGGATGAGATTCGCGTAGCTCAATTGGTAGAGCTCGAACATCGACTTCGCTGTGAAAGAGTGCCCTCGGTCAAGAATGGCAAGTACGGGAAGACCAAGTTTAACGGCAAAGGCAAGAACCCCGGCGATGTCTGGGGCGACATAAAACAGCTTACATACAAGTCAAAAGAATTGGTATGCCGCGAAGCTCTTAACACGATTCAGAAACCTGAACAGCTTATAGAAAGATTGGTCTTGGCGAGCTCGAATCCAGGAGACCTCGTACTTGATCCATTTGCTGGTGTTGGAACTTGTCCCCTTGTATGCCAGAAACATGGACGAGATTTTGTCGCATTTGAGATTAATCCGGAGTTCGTCGATTTGGCGAACAGGCGTTTGGAAAAAATGGCTAATCAGTTGCCTTTAGTGGTATGAGGACAATGGCGCGACAACGCTACAATACCTTATCAAACTCATATAGCAAGCCTTTGCCCAGGCCCGAGGCAAACCAAATCAAAGTAAAGACCATCTACGAGTTGGAAACCGACATCGTTTGGAAGAGGCGATTCGAAAAATGGAGCGTAGCAAGAATCGCATTTCGCACGTCAACTTCTCTGAGAGCTGGGCAAAAGCGAATGGGCTAGTAGTCTATTCTGACAAAGACAGTGAGAAAAACAAGTAACGTTTAACTCGCCACCCGCTGCCCCCGTCGCTCGGCAACCAAGGCGCCGTAGAGCTCAATCACCTCATCCATGATCGCCTCCCAGGATTGCCTCTCGGCGTAGGCTCGCGCCTGCTGGCCCATCCAGCGCATTGTATCGGGGTCGCTCGCGATTCTCCGCAGGCCCTCAAGCAGCGCGTCTCTATCGCCGCTTTCGAAGCTATAGCCGTTGAGGCCCTCGCTGACCATGTCGCCGACGCCGCCCACCCGCGCCGCGACAACGGGCAAGCCGGCCGCCATCGCTTCGATCACGACCAAGCCGAAGGTCTCCAGCCGCGAGGGGAAGACGAAGATATCGGCGCTGGCATAAGCCTGCGACAGCCGCTCGCCGCGCAGGTAACCCATGAAGGTCACGGGCAGTCCGGCGAAATGCCGCTCAAGCGCGGGCCGCGCCGGTCCATCGCCGACCAGCGCCAGCCGCGTGTTTGGCAGCCGCTCCAAGGTTGGTCGAATGTGCTCGATTTGCTTCTCGTCCGACAAACGACCGACGTATAAAAGAAGCGTGTCTTCGGAATTGCCGGCCGACATCTCGCTGCGCATGGCCGCCGAGCGAAACTTGGGATTGAAAGCGTCGGCATCGACGCCGCGCCGCCACAAGCCGACATTCTTAATGCCTAAGCGCCGCATCTGACGCTGCGCCAGCCTGGACGGCGCCAGACTGTAATCGGCCCAATTGAAGACGGTCTTGGTCAGCTCGTCGATCAGGGGTCCGGTGAATCCCAGGTCAAGCGCGCCCAGGCGGAATTGGGGCGCCAGCCGCGCGTAATCGAGGTGAAAGGACGTCACCGTTGGCACGGCCATCCACTTCAGCATCATCATCGTTGGGATGCCGGTGACCGCCGGGTGGAAGAGGTGGGCGATATCGGGCTGGAAGGCGGCCAGATCGCGATAGAGCGAAGGCGTGGCGAAGCCGAGGCGCGCTTCCGGGTACAGTGGAAGCGACAGGCTGGGCAAGCTGCGCACCGGCACTTCGTTGTAGCGGCGGCTTTCGCCATAGCGCGGGGCGATAACCAGCGCCTCAATGCCGCGCTTCGACAGATGATCGAGCAGCAGGCAAGCCACCTTGACGATGCCATCGACTTTGGGCAGAAAGGTCTCGCTGATGATCGCGACCCGCATGATGCGCTCCGAGTGATCTGGCTCAGGGCAATGTAACATATTTGGCTCTGCCAAGCACGAAGGCTGGTATTGGCGGCGCCAAGGATTGAGGACCTGCAAGCAGCAGGGTTGAGTCATGAGCGGTACGGGCTAGTTGTCGGTCATGTTATAATTGCGCGACGGGCAGACCATTCGAGGGATGAAAATGGCGATAGAGCGCGTTGACAGTTTCCCCCGTCCTCACAAGTTTACGGCTGAAGAGTATCTCGCTTTTGAGGAACGCAGCGAGTTCAAGCATGAGTTCATCGATGGCGTGATTTATGATTGGGGCGATCCCGATCCGAACGATCCCGTTCACCCCGATTATGTGCCGGGCTATCCCATGCCGCATCTCTTCACCGTTGAGGAGTATCTCGCTTTTGAAAACGAGAGCGAGTTCAAGCATGAATTCATTGATGGAGTTATCTACGACATGACGGGCGGAACGTTCTATCACAGCAAAATCAAGGTCAATATCATGCGCGCTCTGCTGGCGCGCTTGGACGATGCGCAATTTGAGATTCTGAACAGCGATATGAGCGTCAGTGTCGGAGCAAGCCGCTATGTCTACCCCGATTTGAGCGTTGTCCGCGGCCAGCCACAGCTGGAAGACGACGATACCACGCTGCTCAATCCGATATTAACCGTCGAAGTGCTTTCGCCAACATCCGTCGCTTACGACCGTTACACGAAACTTGATTATTATCGCGGCTTGCCCAGCCTGGAAGCCTATGTCATTGTCGATCAATATGAATACCAGGTGGAGTTGTACACCCGGAGCGAGACTGGCTGGCATTGGCAGGCTTTCAACTCTGTCGACGATGTCATCCCGCTCGATATGATCGGCTGTGATTTGCCGCTGTCTGAGATTTATCGCGGCATTGACTTGTCGGACGAATGAGAAATGCCCAGGCGGTGGCGGCGTGAAGCACGGCCGCCGGCGATGATTCGGTAGTCGGCTGAAGAAAACGAAACGGCAATGGCAGCAGAAGCGAAGCCGCAAAACCTAATCGAGGTCGATGATCGCTCGCCGATGGATACGCTGCCCTATTGGGCGCGCGCGACCAACCCGATCGTGCGGCGTCATCTCGGCTTGTATTGGCGCACTTTGCCGCCGGAGTTTGAACCCATTTTCTACGTCTGCGCCTTTTGGGTGGTCGCGCTGCTCGTCGGCATCCTATTCCCCTTCGTCATTGATCTGGCCACGACCGTCATTGTCGTCTCCGTCCTGGTTATCCCGGTCGGCCTGATCTTTTACATCCGCGCGCTCTTCTCCATCGCGGCCAATTCAGCCGCGGCCATGGCGGACGAGATCCGTCATAACACCATGCAATTGCTGATGTCGACGCCGATGTCGCTGGAGCAGATATTCCTGGGCAAGGTCGCCTCAGCCATCTGGCGCAAGATGGATGATCTCATCTTGATCGTGCAAGGCGCGGCTATCTTCGGTCCGCCGCTCATCATCATGCACTACGCCGGCTTATTCCCGCTGCGCGAATCGGGTCCCCTGACCTACTTGTTGATCATCGTCATGTCGATCACCGCGCTGCTGCGCCTTATCCTCGAGCCGCTGATGTTCGGCATGGTGGGCGTCGGCATCGGCGCCTTCGTGCCCTTCCGCGCCATCGCTATGACTTCGTCGGTGGCTTGGGTGGCTTTCTATTTTGTGCTGATAAATATGCTGCAGCAGCTCAACTTGCAGTTTCTGTCGGCCGCGCTGGATGCGGCGCGCGAAGCGAACGACCTTACGGTCGGGCTGGCGGTTCAGGCGGCGAATATGCGGCTGGCGCTGGCGATCGGGCTGACGGTGCTGATTGAGTTGGCGCTGCCGCTGGCGCTGCCCTACGGGCTGATTCGGCTGGTGAGCGGCTTGCTGGCGCGTCAGTTAAGGGCGGGGTGAACATTGAGCTAGGCTATTTGAGACTAATGTCTTTTGGTTGCGTGGGTAGGAGACATCTTGATTCATACCGCTTCAAAGCGTCTCAACTCAGCTTTCCTTGCCGCGACGATCGTGAACATATACGACGGCAATCGCTAAAGCATCGGCCGCTATCAGGGCAAGTCCTTCCGCGCTATATCCTGAGAGAATGATCGCTGTGCCGCAGAGTATTAGCGATAATGCCAAGACGAAGCCCAGCCACATTCCGCGTCTTTCTTGGTGAATTGACGCGTCAATCACTCGCTGTTCCAAAGTCATCCTGTGTCGTCCGTGCTGGACCGACTCGTCGACGATGATCTGTTGCACTTCAGGAGTATACGAAGCAAGCATACTCGGAGGCGGCATCGGCCCAGACGAATGCTCAACATAAATGCTGTTGACGTATTGAATTAGCTCTCTACGCTTTTCTTCGGGAATATCTTGAATCAATTCCGGGGGGATTGGAACATCTGGTAGCCGATTCGCGCGTTCCTGTGAGAATGACTCGGTATTTTGCTCGTCACTCACTCACTGAGTCCTTTTTGAGATTTTTCTCGTATTTTCCAATTGCCCACCAGAGGCTCGCTCCAACCGCTTCCCAATCGGCGCGCATAGCGTCGGCGTCAGATCTTTCTAGGATCTGCTTTTCAAGTTCACGCCGGCGCGAACCTGTGAAATCCATAAGACTCGCGATGCCACGCAGAAAAGGATGCTTGGGCAAAGAGAATGAATTGGCGATTTTGCGTCTGTCGTATGCCATGGTTGCCTCGCCGGCTGATTGATACAGCCTGTACTATGTCGCTTACATCGTAATGCTTCCGTCTCGGTTCTGTCAACGGGCGCTGCCCTACGCGCTGATTCGGCTGGTCAGCGGCTTGCTGGCGCGTCAGTTAAGGGCGGGGTAAGGATCGTGCGCGTATGGCGCTTCAGGAATGAAGAAACAGCGCTCACCCCAGCCACAGCGGATTCGTCCAGGCTCGCCCGCCCGCTTCATCCCGCACTGTCACCCGCAGCCAGCGCGAGTCGGCCTCGCGCAGGTCAAACTCGGCCTCGGTCAGCCCGGCGCCGCTAACGCGCCCGACGACGCCGGCGCGACTGCCCGAGAGGTAGATGTGGGTCGCCGGCGAACACTCGACCGCCAGCTTGTCGCGCGGCTGAAACTCGACATTGTGCAGTTGCGCGCCCGTGCTCGAATAATAGTGCCCCGCTTTGAGGGCGCGCAGCAGCGCCGCCGGACTCAGCGCATCCGCCTTGACCTGAACCCAGCCGCGCATGAAGTCGTTCCTGTCTGGCTGCGAATGGGTGTCGTCGGTCGCGATCGCGCCAATGCGATGCCCCCGATGCAGCAGCATATCAATGAAATGCCAGCTGTAGCCGCGGTCGCTGTCGTAATCAGAGACGCCGTTATAACACTCGACCGCGTGGACCAGGCTTAGAGTCTCGAAGTCGGCCACGGTCAGCGCGTACCAGTTGGGATGCGGCGCGGCGACGAAAGCGCCCGCGTCCAACGCGCGTTGGGCGACGCTCGCGCCGGTGTCGCCCGCGCGATTTGTCTCGAAATCCAGCGGCAGCCCGACCGCCAGCAGATGCCAGGGCGAGCCCGATTCGATTTGACCCGGATGCAGTTCGGCGCCGATCAGCGTGGTGAAATCGTCAGTGCGGAAGGCGCGGGTATCGCTGATTCCGTAGCCGTATTGTTCCATGCAGTGGTCGGTCAGGGCGACGAAGTCGTAGCCGTTCCGGTGATATTTGCGACAGTACTGCGCGGGCGCCCAGCCGCCATCGGAGTTGGTGGAGTGCCCGTGCAGGTTGCCGCGGTAGAAGCGTCCCGGCTGGGCGAAGGGGAGACTGTCTGGAGTTAAGGAGGTGAGTGGGGTCAAGGTGGTTTATCCTTTCACTGCGCCGAGCGTCAGCCCGCGAATGAAGTAGCGCTGGAAGAAGACGAAGATGAACAGCGTTGGCAGCGAGCCGATCAAACTCGCGGCCGCCTGACCGCCCCAATCGACCGTGTACTGCCCGGTCAAATTGAGGATGCCGACCATTACTGTGCGGCTCTCGGCTTTCTGCGTCAAGATGAAGGGCCAGAGGAAATCGTTCCAGATCCAGGTGAACTGCAGGGTCGCCAACACAGCCAGCGCCGGCAGCGTCAGCGGCAGCATGATGCGGAAGAAGATGCTGTATTCGTTGGCGCCGTCAATCAGCGCCGCCTCGCGCAGGGCCTTGGGCACGACCTGGAAAAAGTTGCGCATGACCAGCGTGCAGATGGGAATGCCGAAGGCGGTGTGGATGATGATGACCGCCCAGAGCGTGTCGTAAAGGCCGATGTCGTTCATCAGACGGAAGACGGGAATCAGCGCGATCTGCGGCGGCAGGAACATGCCGGCCACGATCAGGATGAACAGGAGGCCATCGCCCTTGAAGTTGTACTTGCCCAGCCCATAACCGGCCAGCGTGCCCAAGGAAATCGAGAAGAAGGACGCCGGGATCGTCAGCAGGAGCGAGTTGCCCAAGTACAAGCCGAGGTTGCCGGCTTCGGGGTCCATGACGCGGGCGAAGTTTTCCAGCGCCAGGCTGGTCGGCACGGTCCAATAGCCGCCGGCGGCCACCTCCGTCGCGGTTTTGAAGGCGGTGACGATTGCGCCGTAAACGGGGACCATGAATAGAATCAGCATGATCGTCAGCAGGAAATAGAGCAGGGCGGTTGCGAGGCGCTTTTTCAAATTCATCTGAAGAGGCGACCACTATTCCAATAGTTTTTCATGTAGGGGCGATTCCAAGGCGGGCGCCATGGTATGCCGCCCCTACGGAGTTTGATTCTAGGGGATACGGGACGCCCGCGCTACTCATAGAGTTCGTCCGATTTGGCAACCTGGCGGAAATACAAGACGATAATCACCAGCGTCATCAGGAAGAGGATGACGGCGGCTGAGCTGCCGTAGCCCAGCTTGAGCTTGCGAAAGGCTTCGCTATACATAAAGACGGCCAGCGTGTCGGAGTTGTTGAAGGGCCCGCCCTTGGTCATCACCCAGATGACTTCAAAGCTCTTGAGGGCGTTGATCGCCGTCAGCGCCAGGACTACCACGGTCGCGGGCCGCAGCATGGGGATGATCACCTTAACCAGCGTCTGCCAATAATTGGCGCCGTCGACCTTGGCCGCTTCCACCAGCGGCGCCGGCACGGAGGTCAAACCAGCCAGGAAGATGACCATGTTCAAACCGGTCTGCTGCCAGGACCAAGCCACGAAGACGGCGATGAGCGCGGTGTTGGGGCGCGCCAGCCAGGCGATGGCCAAGTCTTCCAGCCCGATCGAACGCAGGAACAAGTTGACGATGCCCAGCTTGGGGCTGTAGAGCCAAACCCAGATGATGCCGATGATGACCGGCGACAGGCAGATGGGCAGATAGAAAAGCGATTTGTAAATCGTGTTGACCTTGCGTTTGCCCTGCAGCGCCAGCGCCAGCGCCAGCCCCAGCAGCGTCGGCGCGGTCATGGCCAGCGCCAGCCAGATGGCCGTATTCTTGATGGCGTTGCTGAAGAGGCGGTCGCTGAAAATTTTCTCGAAATTGGCGGCGCCAACGAAGTTGAAATCGGCGCCATAGCCCGACCAATCAGTGAAGGAATAATAGAGCGAGTTCATGGTCGGCAGGATGACGAAAGTGAAGTAGACGAGCAGCGGCAGGGCGAGGAAGCTGGCGGGGATGATCCAGGGGTGGCGTCTCAGCATGGCTAATCCTTCCCCCCCACCCCAAACCCCTCCCCCAAAATGAGGGAGGGACTTCAACTACATTCTCGCGCGATAACTTCCCCTTCCCTCCTTGTGGGGGAAGGGGACCAAGGGGATGGGGGTTCAATCCCACTACATCGCGGCGGCAAACTCGGCGGCGGCGGCTTCCTGCACGCGCTCCAGGATGCCTTCGTAATCGCCGGGATTGGCCATGAATTCCTGGAAGGAGTTCAAGCCGATCTGCGCGACCGCTGGCAGGGTGGCCAGGTCGAAGTTGAAGGCGAAGTCCGGGTCGGCGGCGATTTCACCCAGAATGCGCGTTACGACCGTGTTGTAGCTGCCGGGGTCGACGGCCGTGCTCGGCGCCAGGTTGCCGGCGCCTAGGGCGAACTTCAACTGGATTTCCGGGTCCGTCAAATGCACGAGGAAGGCTTTGGCGGCGTCCGGGTTGGCGGCGGCGGCGGAAACGACGAAGGTATCGATGGGACCGAGCGAGGCGCGCGGAATATCTTCGTCCACCGTGGGGAAGGAGAAGTAATCGAAATCTTCGCCCGCGACCAAGCCCAAGCTCTCATAATGCCCGCCGATCCAGGTGCCCATCAGCGTCATTGCGGCCTCGCCATTGGCGACCTGATTGGCGGCTTCGTCCCAATCGTAGGCGTTGGCGTCGGGGTAGAAGTAACCCGCCTGCGCCAAGTCATTCCACATGCTGTAGGCGCGCACCACTTCGTCATCGGTATAGGAGGCTTTGCCGTTCATCAGTTCTTGGCGGTAGGCGTTGCCGGCTGTGCGCAGCAAGAGCATGTCGAACCAGAACTGCCCGGGCCAGCGGTTGAGCGAGCCGAGCGCGAAAGCCGGGATGCCCGCCATCTTGAAGGTTTCGGCGGCTGCCACCAACTCGTCCCAGGTCGTGGGCGGCATCACGCCATGCTCCGCGAACAGCGCCGTGTTGTAGAACATGCCCACCCAGTGCAGGGTCAAGGGCACGGCATAGATTTCGCCGTTGTAGGTCAAGGCGCTGTCGATGATGCCCTGCGGGAATTGCGAACCCAGGTCGTTGGCTTCCCAGATATCGCCAATCGGTTGCAGGCGTTCGCCATCAACAATGGCTTGGATCAAGCCGCCAGCCCAATAGCTGAAAGTATCGGGCGGATTGTTGCCAGCCAGCTGCACCAGGATCGATTCCTTGAACTGTTCGTGATCGACCGGGCTGGCTTCGCGGTTGAGTCCCTCGTGCTGGGCGACAAAGTCATCGACGATCTCTTCGATGTATTCGCCACCGAAGCCGCCGAAGTAATGGGAGGCGGTGAAATCGCCCATCAAGTCGTCTTGCGTCAGCGCCGGCGTGACAGCCAAGCCCGCCACCAGAACAGCCAGAATTGCTACTAGCAAGCGTTTCTTCAACATGTTCATTTCTCCTCATTTGCTGATTTATCGAAGACAGTTCCAGCCAAGTTGACCATAAAGGCCTCCTCACTCTCCCATCAAATTAGCGCGAAATGACCAAAAAAACAAGCAGTTCTTTGTCTATGTTGCCAAAAGTACAACACTGTTTTATAATTGTCAACTGATTGCAGGAAAGTCACTTGAAGCGCAATGAATGTTGCATAAGACGCATCAATAGTTGCGATTAGCGAGAAGATTCCTATGGCAGAGATACAGGCGCTGGCGAAGGGCTTGAAGATTCTGAATCTGCTCGAGCATTCGCGCAACGGCATGGGAACGACTGAAATCGCCAACCAATTGTCGATCGACAAGAGCAGCGCCTCGCGCTTGCTGCACACCTTGGCGAATTACGGCTTCGTCGAGCAGGACGAGAACAGCACGCGCTATCTGCTCGGTCCGCAATTGCTGACGCTCGGGCAGCGCCTGCTGAATCGCATCACCCTGCGCGACCATGCCCGCCCCTATCTGCATCAACTGGTCGACAAAACCGGCGAATGCGCCCATCTGGCGATCCAGGCGCAGCGGCAAGCGCTCTACATCGATCAGGCGGAATCGACGGCCGCCCTGCGCGTCGAATCGGAGATCGGCACGCTCTCGCCGCTGCACTGCACGGCGCTGGGCAAAGTGATGCTGGCATTCGGCGATGGGCGCATGCCAGAAGAACTCAAAGCCTTCACCCACCGCACGGTCACCGACCGCTCGACCCTGGAGGCGCAGTTGACGCAGACGGTCGCGCGCGGCTACGCCATTGATGACGAGGAGTATAATTATGGCGTGCGCTGCGTGGCTTCGCCGGTTTACGATCATCGCGGCGCGCTGGTGGGCGCGATCGGCATCAGTGGTCCCGCGGGCCGCGTGACACTGGAGCGCATCGATGAATTCGGCACGGTCCTGCGGGATACGGCGAGCGCGCTCTCCAGCCGGCTGGGATACGATGCGCGCGGTCGGTCGCCCGCCACCTGAGCCGCCAACCTCTACATGAAACCGCGGCCTTCAACGATGTTGCATGACGCGCAACCGCCTAACCCCATCTGTATGACATTTGCGCCCTCATTTGTGATGAACCTACTAGATTCCGTTTTCAATCATCTCGAAATCTGTAGGGGCGAGCCGCTGGGTCGCCCGTTGATTGAAAAAGATGTTGCCACAGGTGGGCGAAACAAGTCTCGCCCCTACAAGGCTTGTCCGGTAGTGTGTCAAAGTGCGGTTGTTTGAGTAGTTTATGTCTCCATACCCCCCACCCCAAACCCCTCCCCCATAAAGAGGGAGGGGCTTTTTGTAGTGGTCCTGAAAAACTGGACACCTAGTAAAGAGAGTATACTAGATGCTCAG
>JAPOYS010000154.1 GCA_026706455.1 Chloroflexota bacterium
TGGAGACATAAACTACTCAAACAACCGCACTTTGACACACTACCGGACAAGCCTTGTAGGGGCGACATGGTATGTCGCCCAAAACCACAAGTCGCAGCGGCAGCGGGCGACCAGATTGATCGCCCCTACGAGGCTCGCTTCTTTTGCATGACTAACTTGGAACTACTTTAATACATACAGCGAAAATCATGTTGCAAAGATAGTAACATCGGGGAGGGGCTAACCAGGTGGATATGTCTCTGCGTCGAGTGAGACGGGCGAGCCTTGGCTCGCCCCTACAAAGCTCCAAAATAGGGAGAACACAGAAGGCGCCAGGGCAATCGCATCAAAATCATTTCGCGCAGACCGCCACGAAAATAAAGGAAAGTATAGGGGCGGCAGTGTGTGTCGCCCACGAAGAAAGCCTAAATTTTGCGGGCGATTCTGTGAATCGCCCCTACAGATTGCGAAAGTTGTGGGAAAAGTAGTTGATTTCGGCGTCATTTCAATTTGATGCGATTGCTCTGCCCAACCGGGCAATTCTTTTGAAACGGGCGGCGAGTCTGTTATACTCGGGCGCATGGCGCTCTGCCATGCGAAAGTCCGACACTTACAAAACACTGGAGGAAAATATGTTCCGCAGATTGCCTTTATTGTTCATGGTGGCAGCGGTGGTTCTATTCGCGGTCATCCCGGCGCTGGCGCAAGACGATCTTGTCTTTGGCCTTGTGTTGGTTGGTCCAAATGACGACCGCGGCTGGAGCACGTCGCATCACGAAGCCGGCGAGTATGTCGTCGCCAATATGCCCGGCGCGACCATGCTCGAATTTGAGAGTCTCAACCCGGCCGATTCGCCCGAGACCACGCTGATGGACGTGGTCGAATTGATGGTGGACGAAGGCGCGTCGGTGATTTTCACGACCTCCGACAGCTTCGAAGAAGATACAAACGTGGTCGCAGCCGCCTTCCCCGATGTCACCTTCATCAATATCACGGGCAGCAACGCCATCCGCTCAAGCAGTGTGATCGAGGGCGACCACGCGATCATGCATGAGCTGCCCGAGCTGCCGCCGGCGAATGTCGGCAACTTCAATGTGTACATGGAATTGCCGCGTATGCTGGCTGGCTGCGCCGCCGCCTTGACGAGCGAGAGCGGGCACATCGGTTACTTGGGCGCGCTGATCAACCCGGAGACGCGCCGCCTGGCCGCATCGAGTTATCTGGGCGCGCGCTACTGCGCCGAGAATTATCGCGATGACATGATGGCCGATGACATCACATTTGAAGTCGTGTGGATTGGATTCTGGTTCAATATCCCAGGCGTGACGCTGGATCCGACCGAGGTGGCGCAGGGCTTCCTGGATGGCGGCGCTGATGTGATCATCTCCGGCATCGACACGACCGAGGCGATCACGGTAGCGGGCCAATACACAGCCGAGGGCGATACGAGCTACGGCGTGCCCTATGGCAACGTCAACGGCTGCAGCGAGGCGCCGGAAGCCTGCATTGGCGCGGCGTACTACAACTGGGGTCCGGCTTATCTCAGCGTGGTCGAGCGGGCTGTGGCTGGCGAGTGGTCGCAGGAGTGGCTGTGGCTGGAGCCGAAATGGGACGAGATCAACGATGACGGTATCTACACGGATACCGATGTCAGCGTTGGCGGCTTCGTCTTCGGCGACGCCCTGAGCATGGACACGATAGAGACGCTGAAAGCGTTCGCGCAGGAAATCCATGATTTCCAGACCGATCCCATGCACGCGGGCGAGATGTTCTTGTGGAGCGGACCGTTGAACTTGCAGGACGGCGCCGAACTGGCCGGCGATATGGAGCCGGTGAGCCTGCTCGATATCTGGTTCATCCCGCAACTGCTCGAGGGCATGATTGGCGCGAGCGAGTAAGCGGAAAAGATCTACGACAAAGGCGAACTGTATGTAGGGGCGAGCCGGTGGCTCGCCCGTGCTTGTGAAGGTGCGAGCTTTAGGGCGAGACAAGTCTCGCCCCTACAGAATTCGATTTGAATGAAGATGGAATTGAGTCGGTTCATTAAAATAGATATCTAAATGGCTTTCCCACCTGCAACTTGGATCTTCCAGGACAGAAGTTGCAAGCCGGCGACTTGCGCAAGAATGAAGATAGCTTCTAATCTCCAATTTGATTGATGATGCATTGGTGGTATCATGTATACAGAGCGGACTAGGATAGGTCATGCGCTCCTCAACAGTACTGGGCACAATAGACGATGAGAAGGGGATTGGCCCCAGGTTCATCTTGTTTACCTCGATTCTCGCGGTGTTCTTTGCCGTCTTGTGCGCGCAGAAGGGACATTCCGCGCGGGACATCCTCGCATACTTGACATTTGTGTTTATCGTGGTGTATTCGGTGCGCCGCGCCTAAATGCGCTTTACCCCCTATCAGATTATCATTCTTGTCGCAGTAATCTGCGGATTTGTGCTGATGTATTCAGGCAGCGCCGGCATAGACGTTTTGCTGTTCCTATGTGGCGTGTCGCTTCTTCTTGCCGCGGGCGTTTCAAACCGGGGAGTGTTCGTAAGAATTGCTATGCGCGGCTTCAAGTTCGGTATGAATCTGCTCCCTTCTCGCAAGAGCGAATCACCCTATGCTGACAGTCAACTACAGTCAAAAGATGGCTCGTATGAAACGTTGCCCAATGGCAAGGAATAGAAGTCCCATCAGAGTAATGGCCAAGCGGCGACGGCGTCTTAATTTCGCAAGGATGGCCTAGCGATCCATGAGATTGTCAATATGTAGTCTGCTGCTCGTTCTGATGTTGCCGACCGGACTGGCGAGTACCGTTGCCGCCCAAGACGCGCCGCCCAAGCTGATCCTGACGGAGACGCAGATCGGCGCGCAGCCGGACGGATTTGGCGGCGAGAGACCGGTCGTCAGGGGTGAAGTCTTCAATCACGGGACGGAAGCGTACCGAAATATCAGCATCGCCGTGGAAGCGTACGACGGCAGCGATGCGCTGATTGGCGAGGGCTTTGGATTCCTGGTAGACGCCTGCGGCACGGCGCTGCTGGATTACGCCCTGATGCCGGGCGAAGTTCAGGGTTTCAGCGCCCCCTATGAAGTGTTCGACAGTGGCGTCGTGGCCAATGTGCGCGTAAGGGTTGCGGCCGAGGCGGTCGCGGCTGATTGGCCCCCTCAGACGGAAGCCCCAGCGGCGCAAATGATCGCGCGTGATGAAGTGGTCATGTTGGAATGGCTGGACGACGAGACGCTGCTCTTCGGCGTCGGCTGCGATGACGCCGTCTTCACTGAGCTAGCATGGTTCCGTTACGATCTCCCCGATCACGCGCTGTCCGAGATCGAGCATCCGGACGCGGCGAAGGTAACGGCCGAGATGATCGAACGCAGCGACGCGGCCATGGTCACGCAGTCGGGCGAGCAGAATCCGGCGCTATTTTACGGTTCGCGCATGACCTTTCCGCCGGGCGCGCGGCGCATCGTCTACCAGAATGACCTGCACACGATATTCTCGGCTGAGCCGGATGGCAGCTTCAAGCGACTGATCCACGACAAGCTGCATCAGCACAGCCTGCGCGGATTCATTTGGGCGCGCCAGGAAGGCGTCTTTCTCGCTTATTATTTCGGTTCCTACGGCGAGCCGGTACATTTCTTCACGGCGGATGTCGAAGGCAGAATGCTGATGGGTCGGCTTGAAGAGCTGGCGCCATCGCTGATTGTGCCGGGTCCGGTTGATGACGGGCTGGCGGCGGTAGTCGGCTGGCGGCGCGGCGATGTCAGCGGCTACTACTTGACCTATGCATTCGGCGGGAGCGAGCTGCTATTTGAAGCCGAGTTGCCGGGCAACAATTACCCGGCGCCGATCGTGGCGGGCGATCTTGTTTACGTGATCCGACCGATCGAGGGCGTAGCGACGCTGCAGTGTTTCAATCGGCGGACGCGGGAGCTCAACACGATTTCAGCGCTGCCGCTGCATCTAAGCCCTGACGCGCGGGCATGGGCTTGGCTGTCGCCGGGCGGCGAGCAGCTGGCGGTCGCGATGAATGGGACGGAGGGGGGTTTATGGTGGGTTGACGGGGCCGGGGGATGCGGGTGAATTGCGTTTAGTATTGGCTTGCGACTCGGCGGATTTCGCTGTCCGGGATGTCAACCGTCCGCGACTTGGCCCAGATTAGCAGCAAGAGAATGATGGTTTCGTCCTTGACACGGTAGATTACTCTGAAGCCGCCGCGCGAACCAATTCTCGCGGAGGTGTTGGGCAAGCGCGCCTTGTAGATTTGCATGCCGCCCATATTCTGCAATCGTCTGTCTTGTGGGCGTGGACCGTGCTGTAGATCCTCCAACAAGGCAAGGTCTTTGTCAATTTGGCGATACGGCCTTCTAAGTTGCTTGACCAAGGCTTCAAAGTCAGGCGTGTGAATTATCCGCATTTTCTTCGGCTTCGCGTTCCAAGCGCAACTCCCGTAGAAACTCTAGGAAGTTCCGCGTTTCACCGCGCGCCGCCTGTTGGAAACTCCTGTGCAGGCTGCGCAACAACTCGCGCTGTTCCGCGTTCAACTCCGCCTCTTCCGCGAGCGGCTCAACTGACGAGTCTTTGGCTCTCGCATCCTTTACTGGCTGATCCATTCGCTTCAGTCCTTTCCCGCGATGATTGAATACTATATGATTGCGTTGCCAATAGCAAATCGGCGTTCGCGCTGGCGAGGCAGATTTGCGAGTTGTGACATTTCTTACCACCGAGTGCACCGAGTGTTACGAGGCCAGCGAGGAGAACTCTGCAACAGGGCAGAGATCGAAGTCAAGTCAGGGATTTGACTGTGAATGAGGAATATGACGCGATCGTCGTCGGCATCGGCGGGATGGGCAGCGCGACGCTCTATGAGCTGGCGAAGCGCGGGCTGAATGTGTTGGGCATCGAGCAGTTCGAGATCCCGCACAACTTGGGCTCGTCGCACGGCTTGACGCGCATCATCCGGCTGGCCTATTACGAAGACCTGTCTTACGCGCCTTTGCTGCGGCGGGCCTATGAGCTCTGGGCGGAGGTCGAACGCGCCGCTGGCGAGCAACTCTTCTACCGGACAGGCAGCATCGATATGGGTCCGCCCGCTAGCGATGTCTTCCGCGGCAGCCTGCAAAGCTGCATTGAGAATGAGTTTGAGCATGAGGTCCTCGATAGCAAGGCGCTGAGGGCGCGCTTTCCGGGTTATCGCATGCCGCCGGAGACGCTGGCGGTGTATCAGCCGCAGGGGGGCTTGCTGGCGCCGGAGCGCTGCATCGCCGCCTACACGCGGCTGGCGGTCGGGCTGGGCGCTGAAATCCACACGGGCGAGCGCGTCTTGGGCTGGGACATCGGCGCCGACCAGCGCGTCAACCTACAGACGGACGCTGGGGACTATGTCGCGGAAAAGCTGGTCATTTGTGGCGGCGCTTGGGCAAGCAAGCTGGCGCCCCAGCTAGCGGGCATCGCCGTGCCGGAGCGACAGGCGCTGATCTGGCTGCAGCCCAAGCGACCGGAATGGTTCCAGTTGGACAGCTTTCCCGTCTGGAACGGGCAAGTGGAGGAGGGGCGTTATTATGGCTTGCCCGAGTTCAATCCCAGCGGGAATACGCCGGGCATGAAGCTGGGGCGTTATCATCATTTGGACGAGACTTGCGATCCAGATGAGGTCGACCGAAAGGTGAACGCGCGGGACGAAGCGATCCTGCGCGCCTTCGCTGAACGATATTTTCCGGATGGCGCCGGCGCCACCGCCGACATGGTCGTCTGCATGTTTACGAATACACCCGATGAACATTTCCTGCTGGATACGCTGCCGGGGGCGCCGCAGGTATCGCTGGCGGCCGGCTTCAGCGGGCATGGCTTCAAGATGGCGAGCGTCATCGGCGAGATCATGGCCGACCTGGCGCAGACGGGAGAGACGCGCCACGACATTGATCTGCATCGGCTGTCGCGCTTCCATGCGGACAACGCGTCTAACCCCCCATCCCCCGGCCCCTTGCCCCCACAAGGAGGGAAGGGGAGCTAAACACAGCGGGGGCAAGCGATTTCGGTGGGAGGCGGCATTATCGCGCGTGCGTCTACAAAGCCGGGAGCGGGCATGAAGACAATCGGCTTGATCGGCGGGCTCAGTTGGGAATCGAGCGCCGAGTATTACCGCATCATCAACCAGGAAACGCAGAAGCGGCTGGGGGGCTTGCACTCGGCGAAGTGCCAGCTGTATTCATTTGACTTCGGCGAGATCGAAGCATTGCAAGCCGCGGACGACTGGGACTCGGCCGCGGCGCGCATGATCGAGGCGGCGCGGAAGTTGCAGCTTGTCGGCGCTGACGGCATCGTCATTTGCAGCAATACGATGCACTTGGTGGCGGAGGCGGTAGAGGAGTCGCTGACGATCCCGCTGCTGCACATCGCCGACGCGACGGCTGAGCCGATCCTGGCGGCTGGATTACGGACGGTGGGTTTGCTCGGCACGCGCTTCACGATGGAGCAGGACTTCTATCGGGGACGGATGGCGCAGCGCTTTGGGCTGGATGTGAAGATTCCCGGCGAAAAAGGGCGCGCGGTTGTGCACGATATCATATACGAGGAGCTCGTGCGCGGCATAATACGAGACGATTCGAGAAAGAAGTATCAAGACGTAATTCAAGAGTTGGAGGCGGCTGGCGCGGAGGCGGTCGTGCTGGGCTGCACCGAGATTGGCCTGCTGATCAAGCCAGGCGACTGCGCCCTGCCCGCCTACGACACGACGCTGCTTCATGCGCTGGCGGCGGTGGACTAGGCCTTGGGCGAATGAGGGCGGAAAACCTTCAACTTAGCCAGGCGCGCACAGTTTTTTCGCCACAGAGGGCGCAGAAGTAGAACCAATAAAGTAATGAAAATTTCACTAAAGCAGCGATTTGTAGGAGCGACATGGTATGTCGCCCAAAACCACAAGTCGCAGCGGCAGCGGGCGGTGTCTACGCGACCTACGCGCGGCGGTGAGTCGCCCTCTCCGCAACCGGTATCTGTTCATGCGGGCGCGCCACCGGCTCGCCCCTACGGGTTCGTCATGGATGGGAACTACGGCAAGAAGTTCGCATAACTAAATTGGAACTACTTCTGCCGCGCAATACAATCTGAGGTGAAGACGCTGCCCAAATGAGAGAGTGTTTGTAAATTGCTTGCGCGCGTGTTAGGCTCTGCCTTCTGGCGAAATCGTTTTCGTCAAGACGGGACGGTTTATGGTCGCTCGACAATGGCTTGGCCAGGGCGAGACGGAGGTCAAGAGATGGCGGATGACAAGCGGAACAGCGAGAGACGGGAGATTTCGAAATCGAGTGTCGATGACGAGAAGTCGCGGATTACGCTGCCGAAGAAGATTGACATTCAGTTTACGCAAGACGCGCGCGGCGAGCGGGCACAGTCGATGAAGGGCTTCAGCCCGCGCTACCAGGATTTTGTCGATTACATCATTGGCGTCACGCATGAGATTTGGGAAGAGCATGGCGTCGGCAAGCTCTACGATTATTACGCCAATACTGTGATCATGCATACGGCGAGCGGCTTGAAGTTTGGACGCGAAGCCGTCATCGCGGCGACGCTCGAATCGCAAGCGTCCTTCCCCGATCGGCGTTTGTTCGGCGAAGAAGTGATTTGGGGCGGGAACGATGTGGACGGATTGTATTCGTCGCACCGCCTGCGGCACGAAGGCACGAATCGCGGCTGGACGCCTTATGGACCGCCGACCGGCAAGCGCGTCAGTTATCGCGCCATCGCCGACTGCTTTTGCCTGCGCAATATGGTGATCGAAGAGTGGATCTCGCGCGATGAATTGACGCTGGTGATGCAGCTCGGTCTGGACCCGGTGCGGACCGCCAAAGAGATGATCGCCAAAGAAAAGGACAGCGATCTGCAACTGAGCATCGCCGGCGATGTCGACCACCGACTCGGGCAGCTGCCGCCACAACCTTGGCCCGAGTCCGAGTCGGAGCGCTTTGATCCGGAAGATTATATCGGGCGCATGATGCATGAAATCTGGAATTGGAAGCTGCTGAACAAAGCGCGGGACTACTATCACGAGAACTTCGTCTTTGAGGGTCCCTCGGGGCGCTCGTTCAAGGGCCTGGGCGATTTTCAAAGCTACGCGCTGTCGCTGTTGGCGCCCTTCCCCGATCTATCCATGCAGCTCGATCATTTCTGCCATGTCGGCGATGAACGCGCAGGATTTCGAGTGGCGACGCGCTGGTCAATGCAGGGGACGCATACCGGTTTTGGCGTCTATGGCGAGCCGACCGGCAATCCAATTCGGCTGATGGGTTTCAGTCACCACGTGATCCAAGAGGGACGCATTGCGAGCGAGAACACCGTGTTCGATGAGTTTGTATTATTGAAGCAGATATTTGCTTGAGCGGACGAAGGGCGCCCAAGGGTCGCCCCTACAGGCAGATAGCGGATTGCGGCGGGCGAGGCGGGTGACCTGATAGCTCGCCCCTACGTGTGTTATTCATCATGAAAATGTAGGGGCGAATCGGCGGCTCGCCCAACAGCCATAAGGACGGTTGCAGGTGACGGCCAAAGAAGACAAGCACTTCACTTCGTCGTTCCAATACAGCCCGGTTGACCAAGCGGAGAATATCGCCAATAAGCGGCGGGTCATATCGATCATGGGCGCGCTGGCGGAGGCGCCCCTCGACCAACTGCCCGACGCCGCCCGCGATGGATACGCCGCGGATGTGGCCCTGAATGTGACGCATCCGATCAATGAGCTGCGCGGGATCGCGGCAGGGCTGGATCAGCTTTGGCGGCCTCTGCGGCGGGCGCTGCCGGATATGGAACGGCGCGAGAATTTCGTGGCTGGCGGGCGCTACCGCGATGGCGATTGGGTCGCCTGCATGGGGCATTACCTGGGCAGCTTCATGGAAGATTTGTTGGGCATCCCGGCGACGCGCGGCGTTGTTCATTTGCGCTTCTGCGAAGGGCATGAATTGCGTGAGGGCAGAATCGTCACGAGTTATCTCTTCCTCGACTTTTTGGATCTGATGCGGCAGGCTGGTTATTGGCCGCTGGCGCCGAGCTTGGGGCGCGAGATGCGCTGGCTGCCGCCGCGGACCCTCGACGGCGTCATCTTGAGGCCGCAGGATGAGGCGCGCTCGCGGCGGACGATCGAAACGATCTTGAAGATGCATCAAGCGCTCGGTTATTACAGTGGCGAGCCGCCGACGCGCGCAGCGCTGGATGAGATGGAGCAGGCGAAGCACTGGCATAAAGACTTCATGTGGTATGGACCGGCTGGCATCGGCACGACGCGCGGGTTGAAAGGCTTCGAGGACTATCATCAGATACCGTTCTTGGTGGCTTTCCCCGATCGGGGCGGCTCGGCGCAAGGTCATTTCATCCGCATCGGCGATGGCTATTATGCAGTCACCGGCGGCTGGGGTTACCTGCAGGCGACGCATAGAGGCGGCGAACTCTTCGGCGCGCCGCCGACGGGGAAGCGCGTCAAGATGCGCGTGATGGACTTCTACCGCTGCGATGACGAGACGATCGTGGAGAATTGGATCCCGATAGACGTGCCGCATCTTCTCTTGCAGATGGGGGTGGATGTCTTCGGGCGGATGCGTCATCAGTTCCGGCAGCAGGGGGCGCTCAGCGCGAGCGACTGGTTGGTGAAAGGAAATTAGCCACAGAGACGCTGAGACACAGCCCGCCTGTCGCCCCTACAAATCGTTGCTTTAGTGAAATTTGCATT
>JAPOYS010000086.1 GCA_026706455.1 Chloroflexota bacterium
CCCTCTTTATGCGCCGCGTAGACACTGGCGGTCGGGGAGGGGTTTGGGGTGGGGGGCAAGACTGCTCTAGCCAAAGCGCCCGGCGATGTAATCGGCTGTTTCTTGCAGCGCCGGGCTCTCGAAGACTTTCTCGGTGGCGTCATATTCGACCAGCTCGCCCCAGCGAACTTCGCGGCTGTTTTCGATCTCCTTGCGGATATTGAAGAAGGCGGTGTAATCGGAAGCGCGCTGCGCCTGCTGCATATTGTGCGTGACGATGGCGATGGTGTAATCGCGCCGCAGCTCCCACATCAGCTCTTCGATGCGCTGGGTCGCGATGGGGTCGAGCGCCGAGCAGGGCTCGTCCATCAGGATGACATCCGGCTCGACCGCGATCGCGCGCGCGATGCACAGCCGCTGCTGCTGCCCGCCGGAGAGCGCCAAGCCCGACTTGTTCAGATCGCCGCTGACCTCATCCCAGAGCGAGGCGCCGCGCAGGCTGCGCTCGACGATTTCGTCCAGCGCGCCCTTCTTCTTGACGCCCAGCAGGCGCGGACCATAAGCCACGTTATCGAAGATGCTCTTGGGGAAGGGATTCGGCTTTTGGAAGACCATGCCGATGCGCCGGCGAACTTCCACTGGATCCACATCCTCCGCGTAGAGGTTTTGACCGCGATAGATGATCTCGCCGTGCACGCGCGCGCCGGGCACAAGATCCAACATCCGATTGATGCCGCGCAGCACGGTGCTCTTGCCGCAGCCGGAGGGGCCGATCAAGGCGGTGATGCGGCGCCTGTAGATGGGCAGGCTGACATTGGCCACCGCGCGCAACGCCCCGTAATAGAAACTGCAAGCGCGCAGCTCTATCACGAGGTAGCGGCTTTTCGCTTCTTCCGCCAAAATGTTGTCCTTTCCTCTCAATCCATTCCGCTGCGCGCCCGGCTTGGCGGAATCTGTAGGGGCGATTCGGTGAATCGCCCGCGTCCAAATAACTTAGAACTCAACGGGCGAGCCACCGGCTCGCCCCTACGCGCAAAAGGAGGGTGGGCGCATAATCAGAACCTTATCGAATAGCGGTTGCGCAGAAAGATGGCGGCCGCGTTCAGCGTCAGCATCAGCGCCAGCAGCACGATAATGGCGGCGGCGGCGATATCGGCGAATTGTCCCTGCGGGCGCGCCGTCCACTGATAGATTTGGATGGGCAGCGCCGTGAATTGTGAGAAAGGGCTGGTCGGGTCCGCCACCAGGAAGGTGGCCGCGCCGACTACGATCAGCGGCGCTGTCTCGCCGACGGCGCGCGAAACCGACAGGATCGTACCCGTCATGATGCCGGGCAGGGCGGCCGGCAGCACGCTGCGCCAGATCGTCTGCCAGCGCGTCGCGCCCAAGCCGTAGGACGCTTCGCGTATGGCGGCGGGCACGGCGCGTATCGCCTCCTGCGCGTTGATGATGATGATGGGCAAGATCAGCAGCGCCAGCGTCAAGCCGGCGCTGATTAACGTACGGCCATTGGGCGAGAAGCTGTTGAGGCGCACGAGGCTCGCCATGAGTTGGTCGAAGGTATCATCGCTGATGGGCGCGTCAGCGGCGACATCAAAACGATAGGCGCTGCCGCGAGCGTCGATATCATGCGCTTCATCGGCGCCCGTGAAGGTCACATCGACTTCGATGGCGAGCGCTTCCGCCAGCGCCTGCGACATGTCGACGACAGATGAATTGCCCAGCATCGCCAAGCTGGGACTGCCAAAGCGCAGGAATACGTCGACGACGCGCGCCAGCATCGGCGCGTCGATTTCGTCGCTGTCGCTGGTGAAGGCGCCGCCGTCGAAGCGTATCTCGCCGTCAAAGTGGGGCGCTATCCGTTCAATCACGGTTTCGACGCTGGGCGCGTCAAAGTTGTAGCCGAAGATGATGCCGCTGGTGACTGGCGCCAGCGCGCGGACGAAGATGGCGAGGCCGAGCATGCCGTAGATGATCGAGGGCACGCCCGCCAGATTGCGCACATTAGTCTCGATCAAACGATTGATGAAGCCGTGCTGCGCATATTCTTCCAGGTAGATAGCCGCGCCAACGCCAATTGGCAGCGCTGTGAGCGCCACCACCGCCATCAGCCCGATTGAGCCGATCAGCGCCGTGCGCACGCCCGCCAGCGCCGGCGTGCTGGACATGGGCTTCGCCAGGAAGTCGCTGTTCAGCCAGCTGTGGATGCGAATCACTTTCACCTTGGCGTGGTCCAGGCGCTGCGCCCGCTTATACTCGTCGAGGATGGGACCCTCGATTTCGGCTTTGATGGCCTCAAAGTTGAAGAGCGTCTCGCTGAGCGTGAAGCTGGCGATCACCTTCTGTTCGACCACTTCCTCCAGTACCAGGCGGCGCAGGACACCGCCGTCGGCATAGCGCGCCAGCAGCGCCGCTTGCTGTTCCACGCTGATGCTCTTCAGCAGTTCGCCGCCGATGGCTGGGTCGACATCATCAGCGCCGACGATTTGCGCCACGCTCGCCTTGGTGAACTCTTCCGCGCTGACCTGGCTGATCGTATCGCGGATGAAGACGCGCAGACGTCGGCCTTCGTGTGCCGCCAGGATGGCCGCCAGTTCGTCGTTGCTCAACTCGGCCAGGGGGCGTCCGTCGGCAAGCGTCTCCGGTTCAATTGTGTTGACCACGCCGATCGTGCCGAAGGCTTCGTTGGCGACGTTGAAGAAGAGGGCGATCAGCGCCAAGCCGGCCGCGAGGATGGAGAAATAGTTGAAGAGTATGCCCACGCGCCCGCGCCGGCGCCGCAATTCCAGACGGCGGAAGAAGTCCGCTTCTTTCGGCATGTAGGTTGGGCGCGTCATATTCCCGTCAGCGGACCTCAGTAAGCCTCGCGGAAGCGGCTGATGATGACGCGGCTGAGCGCATTGAGAATGAAGGTCATCAGAAACAGGGTTAAACCGATCGCGAAGATGCTGTTGTAATCGATTGAGTCATAGCTAAGGTCGCCGCCGCTGATGCGGGCGATATGCCCGGTCATGGTCTCGGCCGAGTCGAAGGGATTGAAGCTGAAGTTGGGTCCGGCGCCGGCCGCGATCGCTACGATCATGGTCTCGCCGATGGCCCGCGACGCCGCCACGATGAATGCCGCCAGGATCCCGCTGAGCGCCGCCGGGATCACGACATTGGTCACGGTCTCCAGCTTGGTCGCGCCCAAACCGTAGGACGCTTCGCGCAAAGCCGTCGGCACGGCCTGCAAGGCGTCTTCGCTCATGGAGCTGATCAGCGGGATGATCAGGATGCCGACCACGATGCCGGCTGAGCCCGTATTGTAGATATTGACGACTTCGACGCCGAAGATTCCGCGCAGCAGCGGCGTCATAAAGGTCAGCGCGAAATAGCCGTAGACGACAGTCGGGATGCCCGCCAGGATCTCCAGCACTGGCTTCAACGCGCTGCGCACTCTGGGCGAGGCGTATTCGCTGAGGTACACCGCGGCGCCGATGCCGAGCGGCAGCGCCACCAGCATGGCGATGGTGCTGGTCATCAAGGTGGCGTTGATCAAGGGGATGACGCCGAATTCGCCGATGGCGGGGATCCAGCTGGTATTGGTGAAAAATTCGAGCAGCGTCGGACGGTCATTGTATTCCACCGCTACCCCAGCTTTGTGCGGCGCAATCGTGTTTTCGCCGCGGGCGCCGCGCCGTACCTCGAAGCGCGGCAGATAACCGTCGGCGACGAACATCTCGCCGATGCGCTCGGTTAGCGGGAACACAGTCGAGCTGCCAGCGGCAATTAAAGCGCCGGAAACCTCCGCCGGGTTGACGGGCGGCAGCTCAGCCGCGCCGGCCGCCCGGATCCATTGGTTGCGCGCCTTCGCCAACGCCTCGGATGAAGCCTGGAAATAGCCGACATCGACGATTACGTCGTTGACATTGGCGAGATAAAAGCTGATGAAGTCTTTGACCTGGGGCTGCGCGCGCATAATGCCGGCGTCGCTGTAGATGAATAGCGGGCGCGAGAGGGCATAGCTGCCATCTTCCACCGTCCGCTCGGATGGCGCGACCCCATCAAGCGCCAGGATATGGAGGTCATCGGCGTGCGCAAGATAATAGGCGTAACCAAAGAAGCCGATGCTATAGGGATTGCGGTGAATGCTGCCCGCCAACTGGTTGTCATTCTCCGACATGATCGGGCTGCGCGCCAGCATGGCTGAGGCATCGCCAGCGAAGACGGCGTCGACGAAGAAGTCGAGGGTGCCGCTGTCGCGCTCGGGAATGACCAACTGTATCGGTTCGCGAGGCCAGTCCGGGCGCAGATCGGACCAAAGATCGACTTCGCCGAATATCTGGCGCAACTCGGCGAAGCTCAATTCGTTTGCGAAGTCGTTGTCGGCGCTGACCGTGATGGCAAGCGCGTCGACGCCGACGCGGAAAGCAATGGGGGAGATGCCCTGCGCGCGGCAGCGTTCGATTTCGCTCTGCGTGACCGGGCGGCTGGCATGGACGAGCAGCGGGCGCTTCACGCCCAGCTCGGCCAAGTCGACATCGGAGGCGCAAAGGTGTTTGAAGCCGCCGCCGCTGCCGACCACATCAATGTCAATTTGATTGTTTTGAAAGTCGAGGACCTCCATGACTTCCTGGCCCACGCGGATGAGGCCGCTCGCCTGAACCGCCTCCAGCGCCTTGCCCGGCTTGACTGTGAAGGCGGTGGTCCGCTCGTCCATAGCGCTAAGGATGGGCCGATTGCTATTCACCCATTGATCGCGTGTGAAGAAGGCGATTGACTCATTTCCCAATACCAGGATGATGCCCAGGGTGGTGAATATGGAAAGCAAACCGCAGGCGAACAGTCCCGCCCGAATGGCTGCTTCATGCAGCTTGAATTTGCGCTTCAGATTGAGCGGTCTGTTGTCGCTCTGCGCGAGGTGATGAGTCAATGCCTTGCGCTGCCGATCACTCTTGAAAATCTCTCAAGTTAGGCCTCCGTCTTCATCGCGTCGACGAAAGCTGCCTTGGCGGCGTTCAGCGCCGAAGCTGATGCCGGGAAGTAACCGACATCAATGACTTCGTCGTTGACGCGCGTCAGGTAGAAGCTGATGAAGGCGGCCACCTGCGGCTTCTCAGCCATGATGCCGGCGTCGCTGTAAATGAAGAGCGGGCGCGCCAGCGGGTAGCTGCCGTCATCGGTCGTCTGCGCGTTCGCCTCGATTCCTTCAATGCTGAGGATGTTCAAGACGTCCTGATTCTCGGCGTAGTAGGCGTAACCGAAGAAGCCGACGGCGTAAGGGCTGCCCGCGATGCCCTGGACCAAAACGTTGTCGTCCTCGGATAGCTGCGGGTTGGCGTTGAGGATCGGCTCTTCGTCTTCATCAAAGACCTCTTCCACGAAGTAATCGAAGGTGCCGCTGTCGGTGCCAGGGATGAAGCGCTGAATCGCGTCCTTGGGCCATTCGGCGCGCACGTCCGACCAGGTCTCGGCGCTGCTGAAGATCAGCGCCAGTTCTTCCAGCGTGACGTCAGTTGCGAAGTCATTCTCAGCGGAAACGGTGACAGCCAAGGCATCGGCGCCGACGCGGAATTCGATCGGCTCGCGGCCGATGGCATTGCAGGATTCAACTTCGCTGTCCTTGATAGCGCGCGAGGCCTTGCTGATATCAGTCTCGCCTTCGACGCAGAAGCGCTCGAAGCCGGCGCCGGAACCGATCGAAGCGATGGACGGCGCCACGCCGCCCTCATCCGTCCAGAGCTCCGCCATGCGTTCGCTGAGCGGGAAGACGGTGGAACTGCCGGCGGTGACGATTTCGCCGCTGGGAAAATCCAGCGGGTCAACTTCGGGCAACTGGATAACCGTCTCTGAATCGCTGGCAAAGACCGGCGCCATTGCGACAAGCAGCAATATCCATAGAAGTCTGCGCATTTGATGCATTCTCTCCGGATTGTCCAAAACTTTGCGGATCCCACACAGAAATGATCATAGCTGTATTCTGTTAAAGCGCGCTCTGTGGGCGTTAACGCTCTGCTAGGCTTCCATTAAGGAGGGAGGCGAGATTTTGCAATTGACCTTTACACTCTTAGTAGAAGCGGAAATCGGCGAGTTATGCGATTATCGATTGGAAGTCTACGGCGCGAGCGCGCGCAGCAAGTTTTTTGGTGAATTGGCAAACTGGCGCTAGAATCGTGGATAACTGACGAGGGCAGGCGAATCGCAGATGATCAAGTATTTTCAGCGCCGTCTTCTGCAAGCGATCCCGACATTTTTTGGTGTGACGATCCTCTCGTTCATGATCATCCTATCGGCGCCGGGCGATCCCGTGGCGATGATCACCTGGGGACCCAACATCAATACGGACGCCAACGAGGCGATGCGCCGTCAATTGGGCTTGGATCAACCGCCGTTGGTGCAATATGTGTATTGGCTGGTGGGCAACGACTGGACCTTGCTGGATTATGATGGCGATGGCGTCGGCGACAGGCCTGGCGATCGGCGCGGGCTGCTGCGCGGCGATTTTGGCAAGTCGATCAAGAACAAGCGCCCGGTGATGGACCAGATCGCGCAGCGCGTGCCGGCCACGTTGAGGCTGGGCGTGGCGGCGCTTGTCATCGGCTTTTTGATGGGCGTTGTGTTGGGCGTGTTGGCGGCTGTCTTCCACCGCAGTTGGATCGATCAGGTGATCCGCATTATCTCGGTCGTGGGCAATGCCGTGCCGCAGTTCTGGCTTGGGCTGCTGCTCATCATCATCTTTGGCGTTCAGCTTGACCTGTTGCCAATCAGCGGCATGCAGAATATCACGCGCCGCGGCGGCTTCGACTTGGCTGACGCGCTGCGCCACATGATTCTGCCTGTATTCGTGCTGTCGCTGAACTGGATCGCCTTTCTCTCGCGCTTCACGCGCACGCAGATTCTGGAGGTCTTGCAGCAGGATTACGTCCGCACGGCTTATGCCAAGGGCTTGAACGAAAAAGTTATTTGGGTGCGCCACGCGCTGCGCAACGGCTTGCTGCCCGTGGCCACCTTTCTTGGTCCCGCCATCGGCACGGTGCTGGCGGGCGCGGTGATCATCGAGCAGGTCTTCGCCTGGCCCGGCATGGGCAAGCTGATCATCGACGCCGTATTCGCGCGTGATTACCCGGTTGTCATGGGCTCGGTCGTGATCGCCTCGCTGATGTTCATCGTTGGCGTGCTGCTCTCCGACATCATGTACGTCATCCTCGATCCGCGCATTCGGCTGGAGTGAATTTGGCATGTCAGGTCAGCGTGATTCCGGCGATTCTTGTGACGACTTCGGGCGACTCACCGAGTCGCCCCTACAGATTTCGCTTTTGGGGCGGGGTTGGTAATGGCTCAGGAATCGAAAGTAGCCCGACTGAATAAAGCGGAGGAGCAGCGCCCCTCGCGATCATTCTGGCGCGACGCGCTCGACTTCATCTTGCGCGACCGCCTGACCATCTTCGCCATCTCGGTGCTGCTCGTCTTCACCCTAATTTGCGTAATCATGCCGGTCGTCTTCGAGAATGTGCTGAATCTCGATGTCAACTCGACCAGCATCCCCAATCGCTTCAAGCAGCCGGGCGAGAGCGGCTACCCCCTGGGCACGGATCAACTCGGGCGCGATCAATTCCTGCGCCTGATTTACGGCGGCCGCGTATCGTTGACTATTGCCTACCTGGCCAGCCTCATCACGGTCTTCATCGGCATCTCGCTGGGTCTGCTGGCGGGTTATTACGGCCGGCAGGTCGACGATCTGATTTCCTGGGCCATCAATACGCTCAGCGCCATCCCGCCGCTTTTCCTGCTCCTGATCGCTTCAGCCGTGTGGGCGCCGTCAACCGAGGTGCTTGTCATCGTGCTGGCGGCGCTCGGCTGGGTCGGGACAAGCCGGCTCGTCCGCGGCGAAGTGCTCTCGCTGAAGGAGCGCGATTATGTGCTGGCGGCGCGCGCGCTGGGCGCTTCGGACTTGCGCATCCTCGTCTCGCATATCTTGCCGAATGTCTTTTCCATCGTCATGGTGACGATGACCATCATCGCCGGCAATCTAATTTTGATTGAGTCCGGCTTGAGCTATCTCGGCGTCGGCATTCAGCCGCCAACGCCGACCTGGGGCAATATGCTCACCGACTCGCGCAGTTACTTCGTCAGCGGCGTGCACCTGGTCTTCACGCCTGGGATCTTGATCATGATCACAGTGCTTTGCTTTTACCTGGTCGGCGATGGCTTGCGCGACGCGCTGGATCCGCGGCGCTATCAGCAGTGACTTTTCCGCGCCGGACATGCGGTACAATAGAAGCAATGCTAGTTTATGCCAATGTGAAAACCAGATGCTGGCTAATATCTTGCTCAACATTAAACGAAAGAGACTGATGCGGCTGTTTATGTGCTTCGACATCAAACATCACGCCGGGCATTTGGGCAAGGCCATGGCAGATGAGAGAGACGACTTTCACCGCAAATACCATCATGAGAAGCTTCGCGAAGGTATCCAGAAAATCTGCGAGAAGCGCAAGATAAAGCCTGACGACTTGCGCCTGATAGAAGATGAGCTAAATGAATACATCAATGGCTTGGTGAACAAGGCGCACGATGAAGAAAGTCAGAAAGTGAAAGTTCGCGAATTTGTGGATAATCGTATCAAGATCAAGCGGGTAGATAGTGAAGGGCTTAACGGCAATACATCTGTAAATGAACTGGAACCCAAGCTGTAGAGCCTAGCAAACTTGGAAGTATTCAAAGAAATAGAAGGGCGAGCCACCGGCTCGCCCCTATCACTTTTACGCGATTAAGGTTTGTCGCTAGCCCTCAATCGACCACTTGTGGATGTCGGCGGTATAGCCGTAGAAGACCCAGAAGGCAGCTGGCTCGAAGCCGCCGACGCGGGCATTGGCTGTCTGCCAGATATTGGGCACGAAAGACCAATCGTAAGCCAAGTCTTCGTGCGCGATCCGCTGAATCTCGCGATAGATGGCGCCGCGTTCGTCCGTGCTGCAGCCGGGGACGGTGCGCGCTTCGTCGATGAGCGCGTCAACATTCGGGTTCACGTAGGAGGCGAGGTTGTTGCCGCTGCCCGGGATGTCCTGACGGCTGTCGATCAGCGTCATGAAATCGTTGGCATCGGGCGCGCCGCCGGTGCCGCCGCTGTTGCTCATGGAGGTGGCGTCATACATCTGGCCCAGATAGATATCGCTGATGTAATTCGCCCATTCCACCTTCTCGAGCGTGACGTCAAAGCCGATGTCCTTCAGCTGATCCTGCGCCACCAAGACGTGCGTCTCGAACATCAGCAGGATGTCGCTGTAGGAAACGGTGAATTCAAGGCGTTGGCCGTCCTTCTCGCGCACGCCGTCGCCATCCGAGTCGACCCAGCCGGCCTCGTCCAGCAACTGCATCGCGCCTTCCGGATCGTAGGGGTAGGGCTGCAAGTCATTGTTGTAGGCCCAACCGATGGCCGGGTTGACGGCGCCGATTAAGCGCGTGCCGCCATCGTCGCCGCCCATGGTCGCCAGTACATCGCTCTTGTTGTAGCCCATCGCCACCGCCTTGCGCACGGCCGGATCGCTGAAGATCGGGTGCGGAACCTGATCAATCGCGTTGCCGTCTTCATCATAAGCGGCGGAGGGATGATCGGGGTCAACCCAATTCAGCGCGAAGAACTTGACCGACATCTGCGGGAAGATCTCCCACTGCA
>JAPOYS010000025.1 GCA_026706455.1 Chloroflexota bacterium
AGCACCTTCTTTCAATCTCCGTTGAGTTAAACTGACACAGTAGCGGACAAGCCTTACAGTTAAGATAATAAGAATCCCGCATAGCCATTGGCGACGACGTCTTCGCATTTTTCAACGTAAGGCGGGAAGCCCGGCAGCGGCATGAAGACGCGCGGCTTGCCGGGGATATTGTCGCCCTGATACCAATTATGGCAGGACACCCACAAGGTTGCGTTCGCCACTTCGTTGACGCGCGCGACCCAGGCGACCTGAGCTTCTTCGGTCGCTTCTATGAGGGCGTGATCGTTCGATATCATGAAGCGAATGCACTCGGCCACCCACTCGACGTGCTGCTCAATGGCGACCATCATATTGGTCAAGACCGAGGGACTGCCCGGTCCGGTGATGGTGAAGAGGTTGGGGAAGCCGCTCACCTGCAAGCCGAGATAATTAACCGGTCCTTCCGCCCAAGCCTCGCGCAGGCTCAGCCCGCCGCGCCCGCGGATATCGATCCGCAGCAGCGCGCCGGTCATGTTATCGAATCCGGTGGCGAGCACGATGAGGTCAAATTCGTGCTCAGCCTCGCTCGTTCGTATGCCACTGGGCCTGATCGCTTGAATAGGCGTTGCTCTGAGATCGACCAGCCGCACATTGGGGCGATTGTAAGTCTCGAAGTAACCGCTATCGAGCACTGGGCGTTTGCAGTGAATCGTGTAATCTGGAGTTAGCATTTCGGCGACCGCCGGGTCATTTACAATCGCGCGGATCTTGTCGCGGACGAAATCGGCTGTCGCTTTATTGCTTTCGAGGCTGACGGTGATGTCCTTGAAAGCGCCGAAGAAAGGAAAGCCGCCCAACTGCCAACGCTCCTCCAATACGCGCCGGCGCTCTTCCTCGCTCAGCTCGGCCGCCGAAAAGTCGTTGGCGGGGATATGGGACAGTTGCGCGCCCGACTCCAGCCGATTGCGGGCGCGGAAGCCAGCGTAATCCGCTTTGATTTCGGCGACGAAGTCAGGATCAACCGGGCGGTTATGCGCCGGCACAGACCACTGCGGCGAGCGCTGGAAGACCGTTAGCTGCGCCGCCTGCTCGGCGATGACTGGTATCGCCTGGACGGCTGACGAGCCGGTGCCAATAACAGCCACACGCTTGCCCGCGAGTTCCACGCCCTCGTGCGGCCAGCGCGCCGTGTGATGAATTGGACCGCGGAAGCTCTCCATCCCATCAATCTTTGGGATATTGGGTTCTGATATGCTGCCCGTCGCCATGATCAGGAAACGGGCGGTGAGCGCCGCCCCGTCATCCGTGCCCACCTGCCAGCGCCGCGCCTTCTCGTCGAAGACCGCTGCTTCCACACGAGTATTGAACCTGATATCCTTCCGCAGATCAAAGCGATCCGCAACATGGTTGAGATAATTGAGTATTTCGGACTGCGTGGGATAGCGCTCGGGCCATACCCATTCTTGCTGCAAGTCCTCGTCAAAGCTGTAAGAGTACTCAATCGTATCGGTATCGCAGCGCGCGCCGGGATAACGATTCCAATACCAGGTGCCGCCGACGCCGCCGCCCGCCTCGATGACAAGCGCCGACAAGCCCAGCTCCCGCATTTGAAACAGCATGTACAGCCCCGAAATGCCGGCGCCAACAATGATGACATCGAATTTCGCCGCGGATTTCATTTCCAAATCCTGCCTTCCAGTTCTGGTTGAGAGCTTAATTCATGACAAAGCCGCCGGCGACCACAAGCGATACGCCCGTCACATTTTCGGCGCGCGCCAGATACAGCGCCGCTTCGGCGATATCTTTGGGCGTCTGCTCGCGTCCCAAAGGAATGGTAGCGTCAATGACGGCGTTGAAAGTGTCTTCAACGGTATCCGTGCCGTGCAAGCGCCGCTGCCACTCAGACTTGGACAGATGATCAAACCACATCGCTGTATCAACATTGCCCGGGCAGATCGCGTTCACCCGAATGCTGAATTCGGCCAGCTCGGCCGCCAGCGACTGGGTTAAGCCGATCGCCGCGAATTTGGACGCGCAGTAAGCGCCCATCTGAGGGAATCCTCTTTTGCCCGCGACCGAGGCGATGTTGATGATGAGGCCGCCATTCGCCTTCAAGCGGGGCAGCGCAGATTGCGAAAGCAAGAAGATGCCCTTGACGTTGACGGCGAAAATGCGGTCCCAGTCGGATTCGGCAAATTCCGCCAAAGACCCCGTTTGTATGATACCGGCGTTGTTCACGATAATATCGACGCGGCCGAAGATCGCAATCGCCTTGTCAACGAGCGCTTGACAAGAAGAGCGGTCCGAGACGTCGACTTCTAGAGCCGCGCAATTTCCGCCGCGCTCTCGGATGTCATCGGCCGCGCGCGCCAATTCGGTTTCAGCCGCGAGCGCGTAATTCCAATCGCCCGCCGTTCGGTTGGCCAGCGCGCCCAGGTCCGCCAGCACGACATTGGCGCCTTGCCGGGCGAATGCGCCGGCGATGCCGCGCCCGATCCCGCGGGCGGCGCCGGTGACGATGACGGTCTTGCCTGCGATTTGCATGAGCGTCGCTCGCTTTACCCGATCAGCGTCAAAACGGGCGGCCGGTTTACGTCTACCTATTCGCCCTTCACGATATGCCAATCCGAATGGCGGACGCCGCTGGCCATCAGCCGCACCCGAACTTGATCATCGGCGACATCGGGCAGATCAAATCGCTCGATTACCAATGGCGTATTCGCTTCATACAGTACGGCTGCTTTCATGCGTCCAATCCTTGTTCAACTGTTGCTGCCAGTTCTCGTGTTACGATCCAAATTTCTTGACCACGTCCGGATTCAATTCCAAACCCAGACCGGGCTTGTCCGGATACGGCGACCACATTCCATCAATCGGTTCGGGAAATTCAGTATAGACGAGGCGGTCGAATTCCTCCGATGTGCCGAGGTATTCGACGATGCGCAGGTTTGGCGTCGCGCAGGCGACATGCAGATGGACGACCTGAAAGGCGTGCGGCGCTACCGGCAGGTTGAAGGCCTGCGCCAACTGCGCCACCTTCATCCACTCGGTGACGCCGCCGACGCGGCCGATATCCGGCTGCACGATATCGGCGCCGCCGCGCGCGATCAACTCGCGAAAGCCGTACTTGGTGTACTCATGCTCGCCAGTCGCGACCGGGATCTCGATGGCGCGGGCGATGGCGGCCAGACCCTCGATATCGTCAGCCAATACCGGCTCCTCGAACCAGCCCACGCGATAGGGCTCGAATTCGCGCGCCATGCGAATCGCCTGCTTGGCGTAATAGCCGTTGTTGGCGTCAATCAGAATCTCGACCTCGGCGCCAACGGCAGCGCGCACAGCGGCCAGGCGCTCAATATCTTTGGCTTCGCTATTGCCGAAGTCCATCCCCACCTTCATCTTGACCGACTTCATGCCGCGCTCGACGTAAGAAACCTGCTCGGCGGCCAACTCGTCCAGGCTGAAATGCGTCCAGCCGCCGCTGCCGTAGATGGGGACGGTATCAGTGTAGGCGCCCAAGAGTTTGTACAGCGGGACGTTGAAGTATTTGGCTTTCAAATCCCACAGCGCAATATCCACCGCTGAGAGGGCGGCGAAGGCGAGGCCCTTCCGCCCAACGCCGCGCAAGCGCCAGAACATGTCGTCCCATAATTTCTCGCTGTAAAGCGGGTCTTGGCCGATCAGCAAGGGCTTCAGCGAGTCGGTGATAAGGACCTGCGCCGCTCGCCCGCCATCGCCTGTGCCGAGCCCCTGCAATCCCTCATCGGTGTAAATTTGGACGAAGCACTGACCCCGGCCCGGCGTCGGATGGCGAATGGTGGCATCCTGGATCGAGTTCAAATGGGGAATGAAGATATACGTTGCTACAAGATCCGTGATTTTCATGGCGTATTCTTATATGCGTTGGCCAGCCGGCGCCTAGACATTAGCGCACTTGGCTAGTCAGACGCAAGCACATCCATGATTTGCAGCAGCTTTCGGTCGCGCCACTTTTTCACCTGCTCCATGTCCGCATCCGCCAGCGCCGCTTCCATTTGCGCGACGCATTCCCGCGCCCATTCGCGCTCGTTTTCCGCTGTGCGCGGCGGCGCTTCACGTTCGACGCGCGACGGGATATCATCTTCCTGCCGGTGGTTGAGCTTTCCGTCAATCAGAATATCCCGCAAGCCGCCGGGACTGGTGAGCGAGCCCACCATAAATGGACCCATCAGCGCCCAACGCAAGCCGGGACCCGTGCGGAAAGCGAGATCAATCTCCTCCACTGTGGCGACGCCGTTGCCAACCAGCCAGATGGCTTCACGGAATAAGACAGCCTGCATGTGATTGACGATATGCCCGCGGCACTCTTTGCACGCCACCACCGGCACGCGGCCCATCCGCGCCATGAAATCCCGCGCTATCTCCACCGTTTCGAGCGAGGTCGCTTCGCCCGGGACGATCTCCACGGAGGGCACGATATGCGGCGGATTGTAGGGATGCGCCACCACACAGCGTTCGGGGCGCGCGGTCGCGGATTGAATCTCCGTCATCAGCATGGCGCTCGTGCTGGATGCGAGCACAATATCCGGCGGGGCGAGCCTGTCCAATTCGCGATAGATTTCGCGCTTGATGGCATAGCGCTCGGGTCCGGACTCCTGCACGAAGTCGACATCGCGCAGGGCTTCAGTCAGATCGGCAGTCAGTGAGATCTTGTCGAGGGCGGCTGAGGCTTCCTCCACCGTCATAAGGCCGGCATTAACGAGCGTGTCGTAGGCGGAGCGCAACTCGCTGCCCGCCCTCCGCAGCAGCGCGTCCGAGACATCATAAATGTTCACGCGCAAGCCATGCCGGGCAAATAGCGCCGCCCAGGAGAAGCCAATCGTCCCCCCGCCCACACAGGCGACGCTGCTGATTTCGTCGGCTCTCTTCATAGTAGGGGCCACCTATTCGGTATCGTTATGACTGTAAATTGTAGCAGCTAATGTCAGGGTCGTCCCGCTGGGCCGCCGGATTCGCACGACAAATGAAATGGGCGCCTCACATGGTCGCCCCGTCAAGGCTCTGTATCGGCGGCTACTTGGGTCTGTAACGATAGTCGGGATCGATGTTTGACTTGGGACCGAGCCGATTGCGCAGCGTGCCGATGCCCTCGACCTCGAGCTCCACGACATCGCCGGGCTGCAAGTAGCGGGCGCCGTCGATACCGAGCACGATCGCCTCCGGGATTGAGCCGCCCGCGACGGTGCCGCTGCCAAATACGTCGCCCGGCACAATGCGGCTGTCTTTAGAGGCGCGCTCGACAAAGTCGCCCCAGCTGAAATGGGCGGCGCCGCCATCACCCTCATCCAGCCAGACATCGCCGTTGACCCGCACCGTGCATTTGACCTGCAGCCGTCCATCACGCAAGTATGGCGCCATTTCGTCGGTCGTCACCAGCCAGGGTCCCAGACAGGTAGCGGCGTCCTTGCCTTTGGCCGGACCCAGCCCAACCGCCATTTCGTCAAATTGCAGGTCGCGCGCGCTGAAGTCATTGAAGATGCAGAAGCCGGCGATGTAGTCCAGCGCGTCCGCCGCGGCGATATCGCTGCCCTCGCGCCCGATGACGCAGCCGAGCTCCAGCTCGTAGTCGAGCCGCTCCGTCGCCGCCGGGAATGGCACGTCGTCGCCCGGACCAAAGATTCGCAACGTGTTTGAGAAGTAGAAGACGGGCAGGCGATACCAAGCCTCGCGCAGCGTCCGCGCGCCCTGCCCATTGGCGTGCGCCTCAAAGCTAAAGAAGTCGCGCACGGTCGGCGGCTGCAGCACCGGAGCGCGCAGCCGCGCCAGCGCCAGCGGCAGGCCGGGCGCGGCCATGTCGCTCGCAAGCGCGCCGCGCACGCGGTCTATCGACGTGTCGCCTAACTCCAGCAGCGCGCGCAGGTCTTCCAAGGTCCGATCGACGCCGAGCAAGGCGGAGACGTCGATGATTAGATCTTCGCGCAAGACGCCACAGCGCGGCCCGCTGCCCGAGTCGTAGGTCAGCAATTTCATGATTCGCGCATCCCAGGATTTCCAAACGAATAACGATAATGTCGGCCGGCCGAGCGAGTTTTCCCAATTTAAGCCTGGCCTTGTAGGGGCGAGCCGGCGGCTCGCCCACTCATGCTAATGATTTCCCATCCGTTAACACAAGGACAACTTGGGTCTTCTCCGATATCGACTGATTAACTTGCGTCAATCCAGTTCCTCAAGCGGAGGGTGATCGCCGAAGATCAGTTCGGGACCGCCAGACGGCGCCGCCCAGCGCACCGCGTTGCTAATCACCTTTAGCACCTCGGGCTGGTAGTAGATTGGCAGCGTCTCATGCCCGGGCCGGAAGTAGAATACTTTGCCGCGTCCGCGGTGATAGCAGCAGCCGCTGCGGAAGATCTCGCCGCCCTGGAACCAACTGACGAAGACCAGCGTGTCCGGCGCGGGCGCATCAAAAGGCTCGCCGTACATCTCCGTCTGCGGAATCTCAAAGTATTCAGGCAAGCCGGCGGCAATGGGATGCCCCTGCTCGATCACCCAGATCCGTTCTTTTTCGTCGGCTTCGCGCGTCTTCAACATGCAGGACGTGCCCATCAGTTTTTTGAAGATCTTGGAATAGTGCGCCGAATGCAGCGCGATGAGACCCATGCCGCCCATGTTGACACGTTCATGCACGCGCTCAACGATCTCATCGCTGACTTGATCGTGAGCGGCGTGGCCCCACCAGGTCAAGACATCGGTCTCGTCCAATACTTCTCCCGTCAGACCGTGCTCCGGTTCATCCAGCGTCGCCGCGCGCACGGCAAAGCCCTGGGCGCGCAAATGATCGGCGATGACCTTGTGCATGCCCTGCGGGTAAACTTTCTGGACGCCCTCGGTCGCATTGACCAAGCGTTCTCGGCTGAACCCATAGTTCGCCAGGCGCGACTTTACATCGGCATGGCGCAGCGGATTCTCATGCCAGAACTCATTCCATACTGTCACGCGAATCGGGGCAGTCATGGGCTATGCTCCTTGCTCAAGCGCATCGCCAAATACCGCCCGCAGCTCAGCTCGCATTTCGTCAACCCGCGTCCAGACTTCACGCGTGCGCTGGAAGACATCCACCGGATAGCCGCTCTGCAGCATGATGGGACCGTCAAAACCGTTGTCGCGGGCGATCGTCAAGCAGCGCTGGAAGTCTTCGCTGATGAGATCGCCATTTTCGTCGACCTCAGCCCAGGCGTGGATCGAGGTGGCGCGCGGCATGATCGCCTCTAAGGTCTCGTATTTGCGCGGGCCTCTGGCGTTGCCGAAATCCGCTATGATGCCGTAGTCGCGTTCGGAGTGTTCGAGAACGCCTAGCAGATCGCCCGCCTTCATGTTGAAATGCCGGTAATTCTCGGTGGCGGGCTTCAGTCCAAGATCCACGGCGAAATCAAAGAGATCGCGGAAGGCTTCGCCACTGGCGCGAATCGTCTCTGGAGTTGGTTCGCCATCGCCCGGGACGTAGCGCACGCCGGTCGCGCCCAACTCGACGGCTATCTCCATCCAGCGCTTTATGTGCGCAACGCCCGCGGCGCGCTCTGCCGGATCGTCGCTGTCCACGTCACCCGTGTCAATCAACAACTGAAACAGCTCCACCTTGGCATCCTCGAATGCGGCGCGCAAGTCAGCCAGGTAGCCGCGCTCAATGCTCGGCAGGTGATAGACACTGAGATCAAAGCTGCGAAAGGCGTGCTCGGCGGCTTTGGTCGGCACATCCAATAAGTCGATGGAGGCCGGCTCGACCGGAGCGCCTGTTTGCTGCCCGCTAGCGGCATCCAGTTCATACATCGGATTACCCAATGCCTTCATCAAAGTTACTGTTGAAACAGCTGCGCTAACCATAAGAATCCTCCAATTTATCACGGCGTAAACTCAAAAGCGTATGCCAAATCTGGAAATTTCGTCCACTGAATGCCAGCTTTCGCGGCATGAGCAGTCCTCTAGCTGGACCGCGCCGCCCAGCGCGCCGCATTGGCGATGACCTGCTGGACTTCGCGCTGATAATAGATCGGGTACGTTTCGTGACCGGGCCGAAAGAAGAAGACCCGCCCGCACCCGCGCTGAAAGCAGCAGCCGCTGCGGCAGACTTCGCCGCTACTCCAGGAACTGATGAAGACGATCGTGTCCGGCGCCGGAATATCAAAGGGCTCGCCATAGATTTCCGTCTGCGGAATCACGAAGGATGCCTCCAGACCTTGGGCGATGGGATGACCGGGCTCGACTGCCCAAAGCTTTTCTGGCGCGCCGCTCACAATTGGCGTCACTGAGCAGGATGTGCCCATCAGCTTGCGGAAGACCTTGGAACCGGCGCCCCAATGCAGCGCGATGAAACCCATGCCGCCATCCACGATGCGTTCGCGGACGCGTTCGGCGATGGCGTCAGCGACCATGTCGTGGGCGACATGTCCCCACCAGATGATAACATCGGTCTGGTCCAGGACTGCTTCGCTCAAGCCATGTTCGGGTTCATCCAGCGTCGCTGCGCGCACGGAGAACCCCCCCTCGCGTAAGGGAGCGGCGATGGCCTCGTGGATGCCGTCAGGGTAAATTTCGCGGACGCCTTCGGTTTCTTCAATCGCGCTTTCCTGGCTGTAGCCGTGGCTCATCCAGGAGCGCTGCACGGTTTCCCAATGGATGGGATTTTCGTGCCAGAATTCGTTCCAGACGGTGACGCGAATCGGCGCTGTCATGACCTGTTTCTCTCTGTCTGACGGGCGACTCAGCGGGTTGCGTAGACACTAACCGTCAGTCGCCCCTACATCGTCTTTCATTTGTCGCCAAATACGGCGAGAACCTCATCGCGCATGGCGTCGATGCCGGACCAGAGATCCGGCGCCCATGCGAAGTTGTCCATCGCATAGACGCCATGCAGCATGACGGGACCATCAAAGCCCTTATCGCGCGCCATGGTCATACAGCGTCGAAACTCCTGTATGTCCGGCGCGCCATCTTCATTGGGCAGCGCCCAGGCGTGCATCGAGGTGGCGCCGGGGAACAACTTCGCCAAGCCGTCGTACTTGCCGGGTCCCTTGGGGTTGCCAGTGTCGACGATCCAGCCGTAGTCGCGCCCCGACAGCTCGACCAGTTGCAGCAGGCTGTCGGCATCGGTGGTGAAGACGCGGTAATTCTCGGTGGCTGGTTTCAGCCCGTAGGATTGGGCAAAGTCGAAGAGCTGGCGGAAGGCGGCGGCGGTGGCTGACATGTTTTCGGGCGTGGCTGGGCTGTCGCCGGGCACATAGCGCACGCCGCTGGCGCCAAGCTGGGCCGCGATCTCGATCCAGAATTTGCTGTGATCGATGCCAGCCTGGCGCTCGTCGGGATCGGGACTGCCCACTTCGCCGGTGTCAATGAGCAACTGGAAGATCTCCACCTTCGCATCTTCAAAAGCGGCGCGCACTTCGGCCAGATAGCCACGATCAATGCTGGGCAAGAGCAGCATGGTAAGATCGTAACAGTCGTAGCCATGCGCGGCCAT
>JAPOYS010000124.1:0-7378 GCA_026706455.1 Chloroflexota bacterium
TGGAGACATAAACTACTCAAACAACCGCACTTTGACACACTACCGGACAAGCCTTACAGACATTTTGATTCGGAGTTGAGCGATCAGGAGCCGGCTAGAAACTTCACACCTTGAAGTACGCCCAGCTTCTGATCGTATTCGGTATCGTTGTAGTAATGATCTTCCAGCTCGATGCTGACGCAGCCGCTGTAGCCGTTGTCTTGCAAGACGCTGAGGATGATCTTCCAGTCGGAGAGGCCATGCCCGGGGATGGTGTAGCGCCAATTCATGCCGCCGTATTTGAAGGGCGCGGCGAAAGTCGCCTCCTGCAGATTGCCGTATTGATAGAGGTTTTCGTCGATGATCATGCAGTCCTTGCCGTGCACATGGAAGACGCGCCCGACGAATTCCTGCAAGAAGCGAATGGGGTCGATGCCCATGCGCAATAGATGCGACGGGTCATAATTGACGCCCATATTGGGCGAGCCCACCTGTTCGATGAAGGCGCGGTAGGTCTCCGGCGTGCAGACCAGCGAGCCGGGACCGGGCCAGCCTTCGATGACCAGATAAGCGCCGCATTCTTCAAAGGTCGCGCCCAACTCGCCGTAGCTGTCGATCATGTAGCCGAAGTTCTCGGCGCGCGGGCGTGACGGATCTTCCGGGATCATGCAGATGAAAAAGGTCTTGGCGCCAGCGGCGACGCAAGCGCGGATATACTCGGCATTTCGCGCAACGGCGTCACGGCGCTTACCGACGGCGGGCGACATCATCTCGACCCACACCGTCAGATCAGCGCTGCCGACGCGCAGCCCGGCGTCGATAACCGGCTTGGCGCTGCGATCGGCGTCTTGCCCTAAATCGATAACTTCCAGGTCGTTCGCCAGCGCCCAGGCGATCATGCCGTCCAGGTCTTGCTCCCAGACGAAGTTGCGGCGGCGCCAGCCGAGCGGAAAGTTGCCGGTTGCTGTTTTCATGTCTTTCTCCCGTCAGTGATTGAGTAAGTTTCACCTTGACACATTCTTGGATATCCTGCGAGCGCTTTTGCGGTTCAGGCGGGCGGGCGCACGGGCTTGCCCTGGTTACTGGCCGATTCGACGATGGCGTCCCAGAGTTTAGCCATGCGCAATCCCACTTCCGGCGGGCAGGGATTCTCGATCTCGCCAGCGCGCACCTGCAGGAACTGTTCCCAGGCGCCGCGCATCTTGGGCAGCCCGTGAATCTCTCGGTATTCGGTTTCGCCCTCGCGCCGAATCAGCAGGCGTTCGCCATAGACGCCCGTTCTTATTGCGCCGCCGGTTAAGTTGACATATATCTCGCTGTGCAAGCCGCTGATGCAATCGCCGCAGCCATTCAGCGTCACCAGCGCCCCCGACTGCAGCCGCCCCATGACGACGCCGTCAATATCGACGGGTGTGCCGCGATTATCCAGCCAGGCGGCGACCGAGGCGAAGTCTTCGCCGACCAAGGCGCAAACGGTGTTCAGCATGTGGGCGCCGGTATCAAACAGGAATCCGCCGCCGGCAATCGCTGGAATCTGCCGCCACTTGCCGGCTGTATTGCTCTTCCAGCTCTGACAGATCATGCCAGTGACCGTCCGCAAATCGCCAAGCTCGCCGGCTGCGATTAGATGGGCCGCGTGGCGAATCTGGGGCGAAAGCCCGCCTTGAAAAGCCACCACCAAATGCTTGCCGGTGCGGTCGCGCGTCCTCATCAAGCTTAGCGCTTCCCGCGCATTCAGCGCCATCGGTTTTTCCAGCAAGACATCAAGCCCGGCTTGCAGGCACAGGCTCGCGTGATCGTGGTGCAAATTATGCGGCGTGATGACGAAGGCGGCGTCAAGCTCATGGGCGTAGCGCGCCAGCATGTCGGCCAGATCAGGAATGTTTGGCGGGGGCGGCGCGCCAAGCTCAGCAAGCGCGTCACAGGTTAGCTCGTAATTCTGCGGAGACGGCTCGCAGATGACGCGGAGTTCGGCGCCGGTATCGATCATCAAGGGCAAGTGATGGCGCGCCATATTGCCTGCGCCGATCAAAGCCGTACGTATGGTCATATTCTCTCTGGCAACAGGCAACTATTCTATGATGCGGGGGATTGTATCGTAGAGAACTGCAAAAGGCTAATTCAATTTGAAGCGCGTTGCGGCAGCGCGTCAATCGTCGTCCGCGCCGCTCCCTCAGCCCATATAGCGCGTCTCGACGCCTTCGAGCACGGCGACCGGCTCGCCATCGTGATCAACCCAAACGCCGCAGGGACCGCCGTGCACGCTGACGCCAAAGTCAATCTCGCTGCCGTCCATGCGCAGGACCGGATGATACCACTTGGCGACCGCCTCGGCTTCGCCAACAATGTAGTGGCCGATCAAGGCGCAGCGGAAGCGGTCGGCGCTGCTGTTTGGATAACTGCCATGCACGAGCTGGCCGTTGAAAAAGAGCACATCGCCGGGCGCCATGATCAGCGGCGCCGGTTCGAATCCCGGCGGCAATTCAACTGTCACATCGGTGAAACTGACATCGGTATCGGCATCGACAGTGCATAAGACGGGAATGTCGTGCGTGCCAGGAACAATGCGCAGGCAGCCGTTTTCCTCATCGCAGCGGTCGACCGCCATCCAGGCGGCCACGCAGGTGCCGGGGTCGACGCGCAGATAAAACTGGTCCTGGTGCAGCGCTTGGCCGCGGGCGCCGGGTGGCTTGAAGTAGAACATCGTCTGCACGGCGAAGGGCTCGCGGCCGAGGATGCTCGTCATCCACTCGTTGAGGCGGGCGTCAATCATCCATTGCAGGCTGGTTTCGTCAAAACGATGAGGCTGCATGACCCGCGGATAGCGCGCCAGCGGATCGCTCTGCGCAACGGTGTTGTCCGAGTTCGCGTCGCGCTCCCGTATCGCCTGCTGTTCTTCATTGATGCGGAAGAAGTGCGCGCGAAGTTCCGCGACCTCGTCGGGGCTGAACAGACCGCGCGCGATTGTGTAACCTTGCGCGGCGAACTCCTGAATTTGCATGGCGGGAACTGTCATACTTGTATCCTCGTTATCAAAAAGTATCTGAAATATGCCTAAATTGTAGCGCAGAAATTTGGTCGTGTCGCCTGCAATTTGTCGCTGACAATACTTCAGCGCGGACGAGCGACTTACCGAAGGCAATACAACGCCGTATTGATGTATCTACAATGTAGACACAGCAGAGGCTGTATCATGCGCGCTGAAGTTAAGAAATGGAACGAGAGCCTTGCCATTTGCATTCCCAAGGACTTGGCGGATGAAATTGAACTGGAAGTCGGCAGCGAGGTTGACATGCGGTTTCAAGACGGTGAGATACGAATTAGGCGCGCCAGGAAACCCAAGCGCTATGACCTAGACGAACTGTTGGCGAGTGTGCCCGACGATTTCGAACCGGAAGATTGAGATATCGGACCACCGGTCGGCAATGAGGCCTGGTGGTGAGCAATAAGGCCGATCCCCAACAGTCGTCTCGCACCTGGTAACCTGGAAAGAAGTGTGTAAAGATCCTTGCAAAGCTCTTGACATGCAACGATGCTATCGCATATTCTGTTTCTACATTGTATATACGGGAGGCGTATGATGTTAGCTACCGTTTCCAAATGGGGAAACAGCCGCGCGCTGCGAATTCCAAAGGAGTTAGCTTTGGAGTCGGGTCTCGATTTCGGGAGCCAGGTCGAGCTCATCCTTGAGCGCGGAGAGTTGCGGATTGTCCCGGTCAAAGAGCCGCACTATACGCTCGAGGAGCTAATAGCGCAGATCACGCCAGAGAATCGGCACGGCGAAATCGACATAGGCCCCGCCGTCGGCAAAGAGATCTGGTGGTGACGTATATTCCAGACCGAGGCGACATTATCTGGATCAATTTTGATCCGCAGGTAGGGCATGAACAGGCGGGGCATCGCCCTGCCTTAGTAGTTTCGCGGCGGGCATACAACCGCCTGTCCGAGTTGCTGATTTGTTTTCCAATTCGAAGTCGCCAGAAAGGGTACGGTTTCGAAGTACCGCTACCCAGCAACTTTGAAGTCAAGGGCGTGGTATTGGCCGATCAGATCAAGAGCATGGACTGGCGCCTCCGTGAGGCGCGTTTCTTTGCCAAAGCGCCGGCCTCAGTTCTGGCGGAGACCTTGGGAAAAGTCAAAACTCTTCTGAAGTAGTCCGCCCGCTTCACTCCTTCATTTGCGCAGCCTCGCGCCTTGATGTATTCTCCCCCACAGCTAGTCAACTTAGGTGAACCGGCGCGCAGGCGCAGTCGGTAATCTTTCACCACCCTGACGGAGACCAACATGTTCGACTGGACGCGCGCAGAACTGCCACAACCCACGACCGACCTCGACACTTTGAAATCCAACATAGACGAATTCGGCTATTGCCTGGTGAAAGACGCCATCCCCGCTGAGCAACTGGCTGTCGCCAGGCGGCGCTTGCTGGAACAGGCGCAGGCGGAACTGGAGGGCGGTCAGGCTTTCGAAGACGGTGGCGCCAAGCAGCAATGGGGCATGTTCACCGACGAGCAGGGGCGCATCCGGCGCGAAGCCTTCTCGGCTAAAGTCGGCGGCGTCAACCAGCGCGTATGGGTCCTGATCAACAAGGGCGCGGTCTGGCGCGAGCTGCTCAAGCAGCCGACCGCGCGCGCTGTCGTCGGGCATGTCTTGGGCGACGATTATCTGCTCTCCAGCTATGGCGCCAACATCGCCAAACCGGGCGGCGTCGCCATGAACCTGCACACCGATCAATGGTGGATGCCCGAGCCGATCCACCGCCGTCCCAACCCCGTCCCGGCCGGCTCGCTGACGCGCGAGCGCTCCAACCGCGTCGATGACCATCCGGCGATGATCGCGCCGCCGGTCGTGGTCAATGTGATGTGGATGCTCAACGACTTCACGGAAGAAAACGGCGCCACCCGCCTTGTGCCGCGCAGCCATCTCTATGGCCGCCGGCCCGACAAAGAGCGCGACAAAGACGTGGTCAGCATTCCGGCCGCAGGCGTCGCTGGCACGGCGATGCTATTCGACGGGCGCATCTGGCATGGCACGGGCGCAAACACCGGCGAGGGACAGCGGCTGGGCGTCTTGACCACCTTCGTGGCGCCGCAGTTCCGCACGCAGGTCAACTTCACGATGGCGACCGCGCCCGAGGTGCTGGCGGACGCGGACGACGATTTGCTGGCGCTGCTGGGCTTCAAGATCTGGAACGCCTATGGACGCGTCGAGAGCCCGGTGGCGGGCTATATTCAGCAGGGCGAGCGCTCGCTGGGGGAGATGAAGCCGTCATGAGGGGAGAGCAAATGGCGCAAACAATCGACAAACTCGAGCAAATCCACATCGGCAAGAAGGGCGCCGCGCCCATCGCCGCGCCCGGCTGGACCGCCAACGCAGCGGACGGCGTCAAGCTGGTCGATTGCGATGTGCATCATAACTACCGCCAGCCGGAAGACCTGTTGCCCTACCTGCCCAAGTTTTATCAAGAGCACCTGCTCGATCAAGGCTTGCACCTGCCCGGCAGCGGCTATGCCAACTCGCCCTATCGCCGCACGCGAACGGACTTGAAAGACCCCGAGCTCAAGGAGCGCGAATTCAACTTCTCGCTGGAGTTCACGCAGAAGGAATTGCTCGACCGCTGGAATATCGACTTCGCGCTGCTGACGGGACCGCCCACTTTCTACGCTTACGCCGGCTTGCCCGATCCAGACTGGGCGGCTGCGCTTTGCACGGCTTTCAACGACTACACAATCGAGCACTGGCTGGGGCGCGATCCGCGCGTGGTCAACGCCATTTTGCTGGCGCCCAACGACCCGGCGCTGGCGGTCAAGGAGATTCACCGCCTGGCGCAGCGCAAGGATACGGTCGCCGTCATGATGCCGATGCTGACGCCGCACTTGTACGGCAAGCGCGTTTATCATCCGATTTGGGAAGCCTGCGCCGAGCATGACTTGCCCGTCGTCTCGCATATCGGCGGGGACAGCCCTGGCTCGACGCCGACGCCGGCCGGCTTCCCCAGCTATTACATGGAATCGCGCATGACCCGCCCCTGCCTGGCCAGCGCCCAAGCCGCCTCGCTGATTTGCGAGGGCGTCTTTGAGGTATTTCCCAATCTCAAGTTCGCCATGATCGAAGTGCAGCAGATGTGGGCGGCGCCCCTGATGTGGCACATGGACGCGGACTGGAAAGCCATCGGCGACCAGACGCCCTGGCTCAAGCGCCTGCCCAGCGAATACTTCCGCGAGCATATCCGCGTGGGCACGCAGCCCATGCATGAGCCGCCGAAAAGCGAGCAAATCTACCAGATGCTGGAGATGCTGCGCGCCGACGAGACCCTGGTGTTCTGCACCGACTTCCCGCATTGGGACTGGAACGACCCGGTCACCGTCTTGCCCAAGCTGGACGAGCATAGGCGCCGGCGCATCTTCGCCGAGAACGCGCTTGATATGCTGCGCATCACGGACGACATGATCGAAGCGGTCGTGGCGTGAGGCGCATCATCGTTGGCAAAGCGGACGAGATCCCGGCGGGCGGGCGGAAGATCATCGTGCCTTTCCGCGGGCGCGCCGGCATCGGCATCTTCAACGTGAAGGGCAAGTTCTACGCCCTGCGCAATATCTGCCCGCATAAACGCGGTCCCCTCTGCACCGGCGAGGTCGGCGGGCGCAGCCGCGCGCAGGCGCCGCCCTCCGTCACCGGCGGCTTCGTCGGTTTCGAGCGCGAGGGCGAGATCCTCCGCTGCCCCTGGCACGCCTGGTTATTCGACATTGCCACAGGAAAATGCCTGGTGGATCCCAATCTGCGGGTCAAAACTTACCCCATTATCGTCGACGGCGACGATCTGATCGTCGATGTTGAGGTCAGCGATTTCATAGCGGAAGGATAAGTGATATGCCCGATCCCATTCGCCTCGGCGTCATCAGCTTCGCCCATGGACACGTGATTCGCTATTGCCAAGTCATCGCCGATTACGATGACGCCGATGTGGTCGCCGCCTGGGATGACGATCCGGAACGCGGTCAATCGCAGGCCGCCGAGTTCAGCCTCGACTGGATGCCCGATCTTGATGCCTTGCTGGCGCGCGCGGATATAGACGCCGTCTTCGTCACCAGCCCGACCAACAAACACGCCGAGCACGTGATCGCCGCGGCCGAAGCCGGCAAACACGTTTTGCTGCAAAAGCCGATGGCGCTGACGCTCGAAGACTGCGACGCCATCATCGACGCGGTCGAGCGCACGGGGGTCAAGTTCAGCATGTGTTACCAGATGCGCGGCGACCCCGTCAATCAGAAAATGAAGGCGCTGATCGACGAAGGCGCGGTCGGCAACGTGGCTGTCATTCGCCGCCGCCACGCCATCCCCGCCCTGCTCATGCCGAGCTTCGCCGAATCCGGCAACTGGCACATGGATCCGGTTCAGA
>JAPOYS010000124.1:7388-9011 GCA_026706455.1 Chloroflexota bacterium
TCAGAATATGGGCATGTTCATGGACGACGCCTCGCACGCCGCCGACTGGTTCTACTGGATGCTGGGGCGCCCGGCCAGCGTCATGGCTGAGATCGACAACATCGTCACCAATGTCGCGCCGGACGACAACGGCGTCGCCATCTATCGCTTCAGCAAAGGCGAAATGGGCATCCTCTTCAACAGTTCGACCCAGCTGGCAGCTGAAGCCACCACCGAGATCTACGGCGATGCCGGCACGATACACCAGAATTATGGCGACGCGCCTTCGACCATTCCGCCGCCGGAGGGCAGCCCCTTGAAGCTCTTCCGCGCCGGCGCTGAAGACTGGGAGCGCTTTGACTTCCCCTTTGTCCCGCACGGCAGCCGCATTCACGGAGTGGCTCGTCCGGTGATCGACTTCATCAAAGGCGAGGGTCCGCCGCTGGCGACGGCTGCCGACGGCAAGGTCTGCATCGAGATGATACTGGCTGCCTACGAGTCGGCGCGCACGGGGCGGCGCGTGCGTCTCTAGCGCCAGCGTCGAGAAAAGACGCAACTTCTTGACACCGATTGCCCGCTCGGTTATGCTTGCCTGCGAGTGTGAATGATGCGCTTGCAGATATTATCGGTCGTTACAAGGAGGCTATTATGTATAGACGGAGCCCAGCAGGTTTGAGTCGGCGCGACTTCTTGAAGTCGGCTGGCGCAATGGCAGGCGGCATCGCGGCATCGGGCGCCCTGCCCTTTGCATCGATGGCGCAAAGCGATATGTCAGGCGCGCTGCAGTGGAATACGAATCACAACACGCTCAGCGTCAATGATTTCAAAATCGTCATCGAGAATTTCAATGAAGAGTATCCCAACATCGATATCAATCTCATCAATAGCGGCGACGCTTCGCTGTATTACACGCAGATCAACACAGCCGGCGTTGGCGGAACCTTGCCCGATCTCTTCTACGTACGTTCTTTTGACGCGGCGCCCTTCGGCGCGCGCGGCTGGATCACGCCGCTGAACGAACTGATGGAGCGCGATGGCATGGATCTGTCGGACTTCTGGCCCGCGCAAGTGGCGCAGAATTCCTACGAAGGTCAGTTGATGACCTTGCCTTACGACTTCTCCAACGTGGCCATCTATTACAACAAGACCATGTTCGATGAACTGGGCGTGCCCTACCCCGCCAACGACATGACCTGGGACGACTGCTTTGAGATCGCTTCCGCCTTCAAAGACGGCGAACCGGGCGACCAGACCCGTTGGGGCTTGGAAGTGTGGAGCTGGGCCTGGATGATGATGGGCTTGCTGCATGCCGGCGGCGGCGCCACTTTCAGTGAAGACAACCGCAGCTGCATCGTCAATAATCCCGAGAATGTCGCTACCTTGCAGCGGATCCAGGATGAGATCGCGGCCGGCAATGCGGTGCACCGCGGCATGACGCCCGCTGGACTGGACCCATTCCTGACCGGCAACATCGCGATGGAGGTGCAGGGTTCCTGGGCGGCATTTTATATGCTGGATGGCATCGGCGATTCCTTTGAATGGGATATCGTCAAACTGCCGCGCGGTTCCACCGGCTTGACCAGCGTCTCAGCTGCCGGCGGCGCCTGGGGCATCGCCACCAACACCGAAGACCTCGATGTGGCT
>JAPOYS010000035.1 GCA_026706455.1 Chloroflexota bacterium
GCCCTCGCCCGGCGCGAAGGCGATCTTGTCGCGCAGCTCGCGCACATCATCGACGCCGGTATGCGAGGCGGCGTCGATCTCGATGAGATCGAGGAAGCGGCTTTCATTGATCGCGCGGCAGTTGGCGCAGTCGTTGCAGGGCTGTTGGCTGGCGTCCGCGCCTGTACAATTGACCGCTTTCGCCAGGAGGCGCGCCGTCGTCGTCTTGCCCGTTCCGCGCGGCCCGCTAAATAGATAGGCGTGCCGGATGCGCCCGCGAATTAAGGCGTTGCGCAGCGTTCGCGTGATATGCTCTTGGCCGACAATATCGTCAAAGGCTTGCGGCCGCCACTTCAAATAAAGGGCTTGTTCGGGCAAGGAATGTCCTCTCGTTCAACATGCGAGTCTAGCAAATATGAAGTTTACAAACAAGCGAACAACTGAATCTGCCGCCGCTGATTAGGTAAGAGCGCAGCGGGGAGAATCATCCGTATAATAATGGCGCCAGTCGCTGTCCGGCGCTGAAGACGAGCGATTCAAACAGTCGATTCATTGGCAAGATTGGAGGCGCATGATGCTTTTGGAGCGAGACACTTATGTACCGGTCGCGCGCTTGGAGGATTTGAAAGGCAAGGGCTGCATCACCGTTCATCCCGAGGGCAAGACGCTCGTGCTTTTCCTGTATGGGGACAAAGTCTACGCCCTCGACAATCGCTGCCCGCATATGGGCTTTCCGCTGGACAAGGGCTCGGTGGAAGATGGCATACTCAGTTGTCATTGGCATCACGCGCGCTTCGACCTGGCGAGCGGCGGCGCCTTTGACTTATGGGCGGATGATATTGACAGCTTCCCGGTTGATCTGCGCGATGGCGAAATCTACGTCGACCTGCGCCGCAACGGGAACACAGCCCAGCATCAACGCAACCGCCTGGGCGATGGCTTGCAGCACAATCTCAGTCTGGTCGTCGCCAAAGCCGTCATCAACATGCTGGGCCAGCGCGCTGAGCCGGCCGAGCCCTTTCGCATCGGGCTTGATTTCGGCACGCTCTACCGGGGCATGGATTGGGGACGTGGCTTGACGACGCTCGGCTGCACGATCAACCTGGTTCCCTATCTGGACGAGGACGATCGGCCGCTGGCGCTCTTCCATGGGTTGGCCGATGTCGCCAGCGACACAGCCGGCATGTCGCCCCGATTCAATCCGCGCCCCCTGCCCAATGACGAGACCGATATTCCGACGCTGAAAGCCTGGTTCCGCCAGTTTGTCGAAGTGCGGGACGCGCAAGCGGGCGAGCGCGCCATCGTTTCCGCCTTGCGCGCCGGCGCCGATGACGCGCAGATCGCCGATATGCTCTTCACAGCGGCCACCGACCATCGCTATCTCGATGCCGGGCACACGCTGGACTTCATCAACAAGGCGCTGACATCAGTTGATTTAGCCGGCTGGGAGCATGCCGAAATGGCCTTCACCAGCGTGGTGCCGAACTTGACCGACGCGCGGCGCATGGAGGAATCCAACGCCTGGCGCAAGCCTATCGATCTGATCCCCATCCTGGAAGCCGCCTTCGACGAGCTGCCCGCGGCGCTCGAGGCTGGGTCCGGGCGCGAAGCCAGCTATGAGGTCGAAGCGCTGATGCCGACTTTGCTGGGCGATGAGCCACAGCCAATCATCGACCTGCTGCTCGACTGCCTGCGCGATGGCGTCCCGCCAATCGAACTGGCTGGCATCGTCGCCTATGCCGCCGCCCGCCGCATCGCCCACTTCCATACCAGCAACGAATTCGGCGATTGGGATACCGCCCTGCACACCTTCACCTTCGCCAATGCCGTGCATCAGGGCTTGCAGCGCATTGAATCGATCGGCTTGACGCGCGGCATATTCGACGCCGCCATGAGCATTTATCTTGACCGCTTCCTGAATCTGCCGTCGGTGAGGCTGCCCACGCCCGCGCCGGTCGACGATCCGGACGCGCTGCTGGCTGACTTTGCGCGGCTGCTCAATCTGCAGCAGCAGGTAAACCAAGCCGGCGCGCTGGCGGCGCGGTATCTTGTCAGCGGCGGCGCCCCGCAAAAGCTGATGGCGACGATGGGGCATCTGCTGCTGCGCGAAGACCGGGATTTTCACACGATCCAATGTGTCGAAGCGGCTTTCAATCAGTACAGCATCATCAGCCGCGAATCACAAGAGCGCGCCAATCACATGCTGATCGCCGCGGCGCGTTACCTGGCCGCTCATGCGCCGACTATGCGCTCGCAGCTGCAGACCTACACGATTGCCCGGCGGCTGTCGCACGGGGAAAACTTGTTCGAGGAATAGCGCCTAGCGATTGTAGATGATATAGGTATCGCGCAGTTCTTCGCGCAATTCGAGGTAATTCCGGTAGCGGCGGGCGGCGATCAGGCCTTCGTTGACAGCTTGCAGCACAGCGCAATCCGGTTCATTCGTATGCGTGCAATTGCTGAATTTGCAGTCGAGGATATAGGGCGCGATGTCAACATAGTAGGCGTCCAGTTCGTCCGGTTCGATATCCCAGACGTTGATGGATCGGATGCCGGGCGTGTCGGCGATATAACCGCCGCCGGCGTGGCGCACGAGGGCGCTGTCGCGGGTCGTATGCAGGCCTTCTGCGGACTGCCGCCCCACAGCCTTGACGCGCCGTCCCAGCCCCGGCTGCATGCGGTTGAGCAGGCTGGTCTTGCCGGCGCCCGATGGACCGGTGAAGACGGATATCCCGACGGCGAGCGCGGATTCGAGTTCGTCCAAGCCATCGCCCAATAAGGCGCTCGTTCGCAAGACGCGATAACCCATGCGCTGGTAGCCGGCGAAGAGCCGGTCTATCTCGGGCGCGTAATCAAGGTCGATCTTATTTAGCACGATCAGCAGATCGGCGATGCCCGACTTTTCACCGGCGACGAGCAGGCGGTCGAGCAAATCCAAATCGGGTCCGGGCTGCGCGGCCGCGAAGACGAAGAGCGCGCGGTCGGCATTGGCGATGAGCACCTGCTCGCGTTCCGCTTGCCCGACGCCGCGTTTGCCGGTCGTTCGCTGCGCGCGCGAGAGCACGCTATGGCGCGGCGCCAGCGATTCGATCGCGCCCATCAGCGCGCCCGTGCCTTCTTCCCGCCAGGCGACAATCGTCGCGCGGTCGCCGATAGCGGCGATGTCCGAGGTCTGCGCCTCGTCCTTCAATCGGCCGCGCAACTCGCACATATAGGTGTTGCCGTCTTCCGCTTCCACCCAATAAAAGCCGCTCTGTTCCTTGACGATCAGACCAGCAAGATGTTGCGCCAAACAGTCGCCTCCAGACTCGCCGCCGCCATGGGGGGCGCCAGCGGCTCTGCAATTATAACCGCTGTTATGATATTGGCGACCAGCAGCCCGCTGTCGCAAGTCTGATTGCGCTGGCTTGCGACGCAGCCGAAACAAATGAATGGGCAAGCGCCGCCAAGTGCAGTACACTAGGCGAGAACCAAGCGACCAACAGCAGAAGGGTGTGACGTGTCGGAAAACATCGAATCAACAAAGACTGAGAAACAGAATTCGCCCGGCGGTATCTCAGGTCTGGGGCTGAGTTACCTGGCAATCGCGGCCGCATCCTGCCTCATAGGCTTTCTGATCGGCCGCGCGGCTTTCGCGCCGGCGGACGACCAGACGGTGAGGGTGGACGAAGGACAGGTGCGCGCCATCATTGAAGCGGTGCTGGACGAGCGCGACCGAGGCGCAGCGGTTGAAGCGGCGCCGGATCGCTTCGCCTTGGTGGACGACGACCCCTACCTCGGCGAGGAAGACGCGCCAATCGTCATCGTCGAATTCAGCGACTTCTTCTGCTCGTTCTGCAAACGTCACTTCGACCAGACCTTTGCGCCTATACTTGAGAATTACGGCAGTTACATCCGGTACGTATACCGGGATTTCGCGCGCTTGACGCCAGAATCGGCGCCGGCGAGCAATGCCGCGCAATGCGCATTTGAGCAGGGCAAATTCTGGGAAATCCGCGCCGCCTTCTTCGAAAACCAAGGCGAGCTTGGGCGCGACTTCTACCTGCAGACGGCGGAGAAATTCGAGCTCGACCTGGACGAATACACCGCCTGCCTGGATGAGAGCCGTTATATCGACGAGGTCGATATTGACGGCTTCGACGGGCAGATCGCGGGCGTCCGTGGCACGCCGGGCTTCTTCATCAACGGGCAGATTTTGAGCGGCGCCCAGCCCTACAGCATATTCGAGCGCATGATCCAGCGCGAGCTAAACAAAGCCGGCATCGACTACGCGCCGGGCGGCGCCGGCTAAGCCGCCGGCCTGAGAACCAATATAGAGTCCCGTCAGTCGGCGGGATTCTGTTTTTTGGCGATGAGACTCTCAAGCGAGAAGAATCGGCAAGAGGAGAAATGCCCAAACGCAGCAAGATGCGGTCCAGGCGCGGGACTTCCAATACGGCGCTAAAGGGTGAAGCGGTTGAGTTCGAGATCCACGATATGGCGCACGGCGGTTATGGCTTGGGGCATTATCGCGGGGCGCCGGTCTTCGTGCCCTATACCTTGCCGGGCGAAGCGATATCGGCGCAGATAACCGGCGCGCGCGGAAGAGCCCTCTTCGGCCGCGGACTGCGATTGCAGGCCGCTTCGTCCGACCGCGTCGAGCCCCGCTGTCCCCATTTTGGACCGGGGCGCTGCTGGGGCTGTCATTGGCAGCACATTGACTACGCCGCCCAACTGCTGCTGAAGCAAGATGTTTTAGCCGATCAGCTTTCGCGCATTGGGGCGCTGCCCGATTCTGTGATTGAAGAGGCTGTGCGCCCGCTGGCGCCCGCGCCCGCGTCTTGGGGTTACGACCATCGCCTCCAGCTCCTGCGCGCCAAGTCGGGCGATTGGGGACTGCGGCGGCAAGATCGCGGCATCGAAGCGATCGGCGAGTGTTATTTGGCGCATCCGGATCTTATCGACCTGTTGCATGATTTGGATCTCGAGTACGAGCGCGCCGCTCGTATGACGCTTTGGCGCGGCTCCGACGGGCGACTGATGGCGGTCTTTGAGATCGACGGCGAGGAGGCGCCCGCGCTCGCCACCGATCGACCCTTGAGCGTCAATCTGATCTTGCCCGACCGACAGCCTATCAACCTCGTGGGCGACGCTCACAAGATCTTCGAGATTGCCGGGCGGACGTTTCGCGTCACCGCCGGCGCCTATATGCGCGGAAATATCGGCGCGCTCGCTGGCTTGGTCGCGTCGGTGGTCGAGGCTGCGCGGATGCAGGGCGGTGAGCGCCTGCTTGACCTCTACGCCGGCGTCGGCGTCTTCAGCGCCTTTCTGGCTGATGCTGCTGACCTGATCACCTTGGTCGAAAGCTATCCGCCGGCGGCCAACGACGCGGATGTGAATCTGAGCGAATTCGACAATATTGATGTCGTTGAGGGCGCGGTCGAAACCGTCCTGGCCGACATGGTTGAGGACGACGCGCGATATGATGTCGCGCTGGTGGATCCGCCGGCGGCCGGCTTGAGCGAGGAAGTCGTCCGGCTGCTGAGTCTAGTGACGGCGCGACGGATCGTGTACGTCAGCAGCGACCCGGCTTCGTTGGCGCGCGATAGCCGGCGGCTCATGGATGCAGGCTTTCAGCTGCGCGAGATTCAGCCGCTTGATCTGGCGCCGCAGACCTATTACATCAGCGCGGTCGCGCGCTTTGAGCGTTAGCCTTATACCGAGCTTCTGTCCGCCGGCAATTGAAAACGAGCGATGCGATCCAAGCCGGCGTAATCTCGCAGAATGTCGCACTCGGTCGCCAGCCGCTCAGCTACTAAATCCGCGACGGCTGCGCCCTGGTTAGCGCCGATCTCCAGCAGGACGGTTGCGCCGGGCAAGCAGACAACTGGGATCTGCGCGAGCAGCCGGCGAATGAGCGCCAAGCCATCGGCGCCGCCGTCCAGCGCCAGGCGCGGCTCGAAGCGGCTCACCGCCAGCGCGGCCAGCTCGCCGGAAGCGATGTAGGGCAGGTTCGCCAGCAGCAAATCCACGCCGACGCCGCGCTCAATCAAGGGCGCGGCGAGATCGCCCAGCAGCGCCTTTACGCTAACGCCGGCGCGCTCCGCATTCTGGCGCGCGATTGCGAGCGCATCGGCGCTGATATCGGTCGCGAAGACAGTGGCGCGCGGTCGCTGCCGAGCGAAGGTCACCGCCAGCGCGCCGCTGCCTGTTCCAATATCAGCGACTCTCCACGCGCTTTTGCTCTCGGTCAGACGCAAGGCTTCTTCCAGCAGCAGCTCGGTCTCCGGCCGCGGGATCAGCACGGCGGGCGTTACCAGCAGCTCGAGATCGAAAAAGCCCTTGCGCCCGATGATATAGGCGATGGGCTCGCCAGCGGCGCGCCGCTCAAGGGCGGACTGAAAAATGCAAAACTGCGCAGCGGCAAGCCGACGATCAGGGTGGGCAAATAGGCAGGCGCGATCGACTCCAAGCGCATGAGCGAGCAGGGTTTGGGCATCAAGGTCGGCGGTGTCGGAGTCGCCAAGCGCGCTTCTGGCGCTGCGCAGCGCCCGGCGAATCGTCATATCCTCGCTTGACCTTGTGGACAAAATGCGAGCGGACATTATGAGAGCGCGCCAGCCGCCAACTGCTCGGCTTGCTGCTGCGTCGCCAGCTGATCGATGAAGACATCAAGATCGCCATCCATGACCGCCGGCAGGTTGAAGCTGCTGAGGCCGATGCGATGGTCGGTCACGCGGCCCTGCGGATAATTGTAGGTGCGGATTTTCTCGCTGCGGTCGCCACTGCCGACTTGGTCGCGGCGCTCGGCTTCGCGCTCGCTGCGCTGCCGCTCCACTTCCGCTTCGTAGAGGCGCGCGATCAAGACTTGCTTGGCGCGCAGCTTGTTCTGTAATTGACTGCGCTCGTCCTGCATTTCGACCACGAGACCAGTCGGCTTGTGAATCAGACGCACGGCTGAATCGGTGGTGTTGACGGATTGGCCGCCGGCGCCGCGCGAGCGAAAGACCTGCGTCTCGACATCGCTCATGTCCAATCGCACATCGACTTCGTCCATTTCCGCCAGGACTGCCACCGTAGCCGTACTGGTATGGATGCGCCCCTGGCTTTCCGTCGTTGGGACGCGCTGGACTCTATGCACGCCGCTTTCGTACTTGAGGCGGCTGAAGGCGCCTTCGCCTTTGATTTGAAACACAACATTTTTGAAGATGCCGTTGCCCTGCTCGTTGATATCGAGCATCTCGACCTTCCATTTGTTCGAGTCGGCGTAGCGCATGTAGAGGCGCATAAGATCGCCAGCGAAGATGCCGGCTTCGTCGCCGCCGGCGCCAGCGCGAATCTCGACGATCACGTTCTTGTTGTCGCGCGGATCTTTGGGCAGCAGCATCAGCCGCAATTCGTCCAGCAGATCGGCGCTGCTCGCTTCCAGCGCGGCGACCTCGTCCGCCGCCAGCTCGCGCATCTCGGCCTCATCAGCCGCCGCCAGCAATTCGCGGGCGCCTTCCAGTTCATCCGTCTGACGCAGGTACAGACGAAAGGCCTCAACGATGGCCTGCAAGCCCGCGCGTTCCTTCGCCAGTTCAGCGACGCGCTCATAATCGGCCGCGATCGCCGGGTCGCCCATCAGCGCCTCCAGCTCGAGGTATCGGCTTTCGACTTCCCTCAGTTTATCCAACATGCTCGTCGCTCAATTCGGTCATTTGGCAAATCACAATCAAGGCGGCCTATCGGCCGTGGGATAAACAGACTACGAACGTGGACGGCGCTACTGTGCAAGTGGGAGCGGGCTTGTTAGAATTCGTCTAGCCGCAGTGGCTTGGCTTGCGCTGGCTGCCTGAACATAGCAGGTATTATACAGGCGGACGCCGGCCAGCATAGTCGGAACTGGATTGGCGCCGGGCGCTTTTTGCAGCGAAAAAGGGCGCCGAGATCGCCGTTGCAGTGATCGTCTTTATTGGGCGAACAGCGAGCTAATTTCCCCTTCCCTTGTTCACGGGGGAAGCGGCCAAGGTATGGGGGCATGGCTTTAAACGTCAGCAGGCGCAATCCCGGCATCCCGCTCGACATGGGCTGGCTAGCTGCGACCCGGGTCAATCTTAGCGCGACAGAGCGCCGCGCCGCTACGCTGACCACGAGACGCAGCGTCAAGAATAAGTGGCAGGCGGCTTGGCTGCTGCGCGCGATCACCATGATTGATCTCACCACCCTGGCCGGCGACGACACGCCGGGCAAGGTGGCGCGGCTCTGCGCCAAGGCGCGCCAACCGCTGCGCCAGGATCTCATTGAGGCGCTCGATGTCGAGGCGCTGCAGCTCACGGTTGGCGCGGTCTGCGTCTATCACCAGCGCGTCGCCGACGCAAAGGCAGCGCTGGCTGGAAGCGGCATCCCGGTCGCGGCTGTGTCCACTGGATTTCCCGCCGGCCTGAGCCCCTTTGCCCAGCGCATAGAAGAGATTCATCAGTCGGTCGAAGCGGGCGCCGATGAGATTGACATTGTCATATCACGCGAGCATGTCTTGCGCGGCGATTGGCAGGCGCTCTACAACGAAGTCTGTGAGATGCGGCGCGCCTGCGGAGAGGCGCACATGAAGACAATCCTAGCGACCGGCGAGTTGGGGCCGCTCTGGCATGTGGCGCGGGCGAGCAAAGTCTGCCTGATGGCGGGCGCCGATTTCATCAAGACCAGCACGGGCAAGGAATCGGTCAACGCCACTTTGGAAGTCGGTTTGACGATGACCCGCGAAATCCGCGTCTACCAGCGGATGACCGGCTGCAAAGTTGGCTTCAAGCCGGCCGGCGGCATCCGCAGCGCGAAGGACGCGCTCAACTGGCTCATCCTCATCAAAGAGGAGTTGGGCGACGACTGGCTGAACAACCGGCTCTTCCGTTTCGGCGCCTCCGGTCTGCTAACGGACATTGAGCGGCAGCTTTCGCACTACGTCAGCGGGCGCTACGCCGCGCG
>JAPOYS010000107.1 GCA_026706455.1 Chloroflexota bacterium
TCGGGCGGCGCAGGCGGAAATCCGAGGACGGAATCCGCTGAGAGCCGAGATTGAGGGCATGAGACAGTTATCCATAGGGACAGTGTATCATCATTTTGAGCGGAAGGGAAGAACAAATGTTCATGACTTTCAACCTGATTTTTTAGCTTTGCCCGGCCTCCTCCTCCTCATCTCTTATGAGGAGCATTCGCCATCTCTAGTGGCGCGCAGGTCGCGTAGACAGCACTAGGCCGCCGACAGAGCAGTTCGAGAGGGGGAGCTAGTTTGGCGGGTTGCGCAGTAATTTGTTGAGTTTCGCAAGGACCGCCCTCGTTTATTGTATTGTTTCGGAACTGTTCCGGTTATCTCTAAGTATTATTTGCAGTAGCGGACAAGCCTTGTGGGGGCGGCTCAACTGCGAAAATCCGCAGCAGTCTTCGCCCGCAGCTCATCCAGCGCGACGCCCGGCATCAACTCAACCAGCCGCATCTCGCCCGCCTCAAAAGCGAATACCGCCAGCTCGGTGATCAGCAGATCGACGGCTGCAGCCGCTGTCAACGGCAGCGTGCATTGCGGCAGGATCTTCGGCGATCCATCGCGCTTGCTGTGCAGCATCGTGATGATCAGCCGCTTCGCCCCGCCCGCTAAATCCATCGCCCCGCCGACGCCCAGCAGCGGCTTGCCCGGCGCCGCCCAATTCGCCAGGTTTCCCTGCTGATCCACCTGCAAGCCGCCCATCACCGCTACGTCTACATGCCCGCCGCGGATCATGGCGAAGGAATCGGCGCTATCGAAATAACTGCTTCCCGGCAGGGCCGTCACCGGCTGCTTGCCCGCGTTCACCGGGTAATCCATGGCGCCACCGGTCTCCGGCGCCGGTCCCACACCCAGCATGCCATTTTCAGTGTGCAATATGATTCCGTGCTCCGGCGTGATCAGATCGGCGATCAAGGTCGGGATGCCAATGCCCAGATTGACCACATCGCCCGCCTTCAACTCCGCCAGCGCCCGCCGCGCAATCCCCAGCCGCAGGGGATCAGGCGCCTTGCCGCTCGATCGGATATCGGCTGATGTTCCCAAGTCCGCCAGCGTCGTCTTCGCCTCCACCAATACATCGACGTAGTTGCCGCTCGTATGAATCTGGTCCGGGTGGAGCGCGCCCATCGGCAGGATCTCTTCCGCCTCGGCGATCACCAGGTCGGCCGCCGTCGCCATCGCCTTATTGAAGTTCTGCTCCGTCCGGCGATAGACCAGATTGCCCGCCCCATCGGCCCGCCAGGCCCGTATCAAGGCGACATCCGCGCGCAGCCCAGGGACAAAGACCTGCGTCAGCCCATCAATGTCTCTTGTATCAGCGCCTTCAGCGAAAACCGTACCGGCCGCGGTCGGCGTATAGAAGCCGCCGATGCCGGCCCCGCCCGCCCGAATCGCCTCCGCCATCGAACCCTGCGGCATCAATTCAAAGTCGATCGCGCCGCTCTGCGCCGCCGCCACAACTTCCGGATTGCTCGTGAAATAGGAGCCGATCACCTTCTTGATCTGCCCATTGCGCAGCATCCGCCCGCCGCCCAAGCCCGGCTCGCCGATGTTGTTGGCGATAACCGTGAAATCGCGCGCATCCGTCTCCGCCAGCGCATGCAGCAGATGTACCGGCGAACCGGTCATACCGAAGCCGCCGACCATCATGACCGCGCCCGACTTGACCAGCCGCGCCGCTTCCGCCGCGCTCATCTGCGGGACGCGCCTCATAGCCGCTCCGGCAGCAGTTCAATCAAGGTCGATTCGCCTTGCCCGACGCCGACGCAGAGCGTCGCCAGGCCGTAAGTCATCGGCTCGCCCGCCTCGGCCCGCCGGCGCATCTCATGCAGCAGCGTCGTCAATATGCGCGCGCCGGAACAGCCCAGCGGATGCCCCAGGGCGATCGCACCGCCGTTCACATTGGTGATGGTCTCGCTCAACCCCAATTCACGCATCACCGCTATCGCTTGCACGGCAAAGGCTTCGTTCAGCTCCGCCAGGTCGATGTCCTCTATGCGCAGTCCTTGCCGCGCCAGCAGCTTCCGCGTCGCCCGCACCGGTCCCAAGCCCATCAGCCGCGGATCAACCCCGGCCGCCGCGCTGCCGATCCAGCGCGCCATCGGCTCGATACCAAGCTCTCGCGCCTTCTCCGCCGACATCAAGACCAACGCGCAAGCGCCATCGTTCATGCCGCTGGAATTGCCCGCTGTGACCGTGCCGTTCTCGCGAAAGGCCGGGCGCAATGTCGCCAGTTTCCCGGGGCTCGTCGCCACTTCATAGCCCGCGTCCGTCCGCCGCATGAAAGGATGCTCGTCCGTATCGACCAAGTCAGGCGCGCCCTTCCGCTGCGGAATGCTCACCGGCACGATCTCACGCTGGAAGCGGCCGCAATTGATGGCCTCTACCGCCCGCTCCTGGCTCTGCAGGGCGAAGCGATCCTGCTCCTCCCGTGTGATCTCGTCGCCCGCGATCTCGCCAGTGCAGCTCAACTCATAGATATTCTCCGCCGTCTCGCCCATCGCCTCCAGCGGATACAGCGCCGCCAGCCGTGGATTGGGGTAGCGCCAGCCCAAGGTTGTATCCCAGGCGGTGACGTTTCCCGATGGACCAAAGCTGACCGGGTTCTTCGCCAGCGAGTAGGGCGCGCGGCTCATGCTCTCGACCCCGCCGGCCACGAAGATTTCGCCCTCGCCCGCTTTGATCGCTCGCGCCGCCTGATTGACCGCATTCAGCCCGCTGGCGCAAAGCCGATTGACCGTGACGCCGGCGACGCTATGCGGCAGGCCCGCCAGCAGCAGCCCCATCCGCGCCACATTGCGGTTGTCCTCGCCCGCTTGATTGGCGCAGCCGAAAACCACTTCCTCGACTGAGCCGCCGTCGATGCCGGCCCGCTCCAGCGCCGCCCGTATCACCAGCGCCGCCAAATCATCTGGCCGAACCGCCGCCAGCGCGCCGCGTATCTTGCCGATCGGACTACGAACTGCGCTGACAATGACGACCTCGCTCACGCTTGCTGCCCCCCGACGCGACAATCCGCGCAGACGCCATAGAACTCCAGCAGATGCCCGCTGATCTGAACACCAAGCGTCGTCTGCAAGTTCCCCGTCAGCGTCTCCAAATCGCAGTCGTCGAATTCGAAGAAGCGCTTGCACTGGGTGCAAATCACATGATGATGGTGCCCGCCGTGCATCAGCACATAGGTCGGCGTTATGCTGCTGCTGATATACGTCGGCCGGATGATGCCCAGCTGCGTAAACAGCTCCAGCGTCCGGAAAACGCTGGCCCGCCCGATCGCCGGATTGATGCGCTCCACCTGCGCCAGCACATCCGCTGACGTGATGTGACCATGCTCCGCTTCCAGCACATGCAGCACCGTCAGCCGCGCCTGCGTCAATCGATAGCCGGCGCGCTTCAAGCTCTGAATATGGGGGCTTTGTCCGCTCATCCGCCGCCAGTCTCCGTCTTCCTTCCCGTGCCTATTATAACGACTATTCCGCTCAAACGTAGACCACCGTTCTCCTTCAAGACACTGATTTTCCTCTGTGTCGCTGTGGTGAATTATCCTATGACATCTCCGCCCAACTTCCGCTATCATTCCCGACAATCGACCGCAAGAAAGCCTGCCCATGCGCGATGTCGTCGTCATCGGCGGCGGTCTCACCGGCCTGACCGCCTGTTGCCAACTGGAGAAGCTCGGCCTGCGCTACACCGTCATCGAGTTGAAGCGTTGCTTCGGCGGTTCCATCCGCAGCGCCAGCGAAAACGGCTTCATCATGGATTCGAGCGCCTTCGCTTTTACCTCCTTCGCCGACGAGCCCTGGCTGCCCGAACTCGGTTTGAGCGATCAGTTGCTGCCCTTGAGCGCTGAAGCCTTCATCTTCCGCAATGGCACAGAATCGCTCGTCTGCGCCCTCGCGTCAGAGCTGCGAGGCGGCCGCCTGATGCGCATGGCCGTCAGCTCTTTGGGCCGCCACCGCCGCCGCTTCACCATCTGCCTGGAGAACGGCTTGATGCTCGATGCCGGCGCGCTCATCCTGGCTGTGCCCGCCCGCTATGCCGTGCGCATGCTCTACAATCTGGCGCCCGAAGCGGCTGAGCATCTGCAATCCTATCGCTACGAAGGCGTCTGGCGCGCCGCGCTTGGATTCCATAAACGCGACCTGCCGGCGTCCCTGGCCGACACTGAGTTCTCGTACCTGTGGACGACCGATCAGCCCGGCCGCGTCCCCGACCGCAACTGCCTGCTCATCCAGCTTGCCATGCCCGCCCCGCCCGATACGCCGCCGGCGGATATCATCAGACTGGTTGCAGGTCGCCTCGGCGCCACCGCCATCCCGGTCGCCTCTCTCGCGGTCTCATCGCCCGAGGCGCTCTCCATTCACGACCGCGATCACGCCGACAACATGCGCCTGATTCGCGCCTTGCTGCCCGCAGGCATCAGCTTGGTCGGCAGCGACTTCTTGCCCCAGCCGCCAGCACAGCCAGGGCTGGCGCAGCTAGCTCAGCGAATGGCTGCCGGACGGGGCGCCGCGCATGACGCCGCGCGATTCCTAAGCGGACGCCGCTCAACATGAGACGCTTCCTCCGCGCACTCATCCAGGCTATCGGCCTGACGCTCCGCGGCGAATCCCTCACGCCGCCGCACTACCGCCCGCTGGAAACCTGGATCGCCGCCGGATTGGATCTGCTGGGCCGGGTAGAGGAACTTGCGCCGGCTGAAGGCGTCGACCTTGAAGCCATCCAACTCAAGCTGGACGGCCGACCGACCAGCCTGGCGCGTTCGCTGGATATGATCCGTCACAACCTCGTAGACGAATACCCGCGGCTCATCCGCCTCGACGATCCCTACTCGATGATGGTCGTGCAAGCCAGCAACTTCAACGACCAATACCGCATCAGCCAATTCCTCGCCGCTGACATCCGGCTCTCGCCCGAACTCCAAAGCGCCCTGTTCGCACTCAATGCCCACCTCCTCAACCTGCCCCAAATCGACCGCCCCGAAGCCGACGCTTGACAGCTTGCAATCCCGTACATGCCTCTCCCAACTCCAAAACTCGGCGTCTTCGGTGGTGAATTCCCCTGCGCAGAACTCTGCATGCGTACTAAGCCCTTGAAATTCGCCGCCCGAATCGCTCCTGGCTTACATCGCTTTGCCCGCCCGTGTTATACTGCTCACGTCACCGGCTATCATCACATAGGTCATCCATGTCATTTCTAGCGCCGGCCGCCTTTGCCGCCCTCGCCATCGCCCTACCTATCCTGCTGCTCTACATGCTGCGGCTGCGTCGGCGCGAGGTGCTCATCTCCAGCACATTCCTTTGGCGCCAGGTGGTGCAGGATACCGAAGCCAACACACCCTGGCAGCGGCTGCGGCGCAATCTGCTGCTTTTCCTGCAGTTGCTGATCCTGCTGCTGCTGGTCCTCGCCTTGACGCGCCCCTTCATCACCGTGCCCGCCATCAGCGCCGGCAAGATCGCTCTGCTGATTGACGCCTCCGCCAGCATGACGGCGGTTGATGTCGCCGGTGAGACGCGCTTCAGCGCCGCAATCGATAAGGCGCATCAGATCGTCAACAACATGAACCCGCAAGATGTCATCTCGCTGATCCGCGTCGCCGAAGTCGCCGAACCGCTGACCGCCTACACCGCCGACAAAAACGAGCTTCGCCGCGCTCTTGACGGGATGATCGTCAGCCAGGGCGCCGGCGACTGGGATACCGCCTTGACGTTGGCTGCGGCTGGCGCGGCCGGCGCTGAAAACTTCAGCATCGTCATGATATCGGATGGCGGACTGGGCGCCGCGGCAAGCTTGCCCAGCAACATCCCGGGGCCGATCTACGTGCCGGTCGGCGAATCGGCGAACAATGTCGCCATCACCGCGCTTGCCACCCGCTCCCTGGCCGGTGGCGAGCCGCAGCTCTTCGCCCAAGTCACGAACTACGGCGACCAGCCGGCTGATGTCTCGCTGGTGATCGCCCTGGATGACGTTCTGCGCCTTTCGCGCAGCGGCAGGATTCCGCCGCGCAGTCAGTTGCCCATACCCTTCGCCGAGCCGATCGCCGAGCCTTTCGAGACGCTTTCGGCGACGCTGACCTTCGATAACGATGTCGACGATTTTCTCGCCCTGGATAACCGCGCCTGGACCGTGCAGAACCAGGTCAAAACGCGCCGCGTCTATTATGTGTCCGGCACGGGCAATCTCTTTCTGGAGCAGGCGCTGCGCAGCTTGCCCGGCGTGCAGACCTTCCGCGGCAATGCGGAAAATCTCGCTTTGCCCGCCGCTGAATTCGATCTCTACGTCTTTGATAACTGGCTGTCCAATGAATTGCCCGCCGGCGATATGCTGCTGATCAATCCGCCGAATTCAACGCCGCTGTTCGGCCTGGGCGCAGCGCAGGGACCTGCCGATGAATTCCTGGTCTCCGCCGAGGAGTCGCCCATCACCGCCTTCGTCGACCTCGACGAGATGAGCCTGCTGGGATACCGCGCCGTCTCGGCCGATTGGGCGCAGCCGCTGATAAATGCGCCGGATGGCCCGGTCTTGCTGGCCGGTGAAATCAACGCGCAGCAGATCGCCATCCTGCCCTTCGACCTGCGCGATTCCAACCTGCCGCTGCTTATCGCCTGGCCTGTGCTGATGGCGAACCTGCTCGACTGGTTCTCGCCTGCGGATATCGTGCCGCTGCCCGATGGCTTGGGCGTAGGCGATGTCCTGTCGATCTCGCCGCCGCTCCTCGCCGACAGCCTGCGCATCACTCTGCCCGATGGGATCATTCGCGAGCTGCCGATCGAAGGCGAGTCGCTGGCCTTCACCGAAACCGGCCAGTTGGGGCTGTATCGGCTTGAAGTCCTTCAAGCCGGCGAGGTGATGCAGGCGCAATCCTTCGCCGTCAATATTTTCGGCGCCGGCGAAAGCGACATCAGGCCTCTGGCGGAGGCCGATCTGAAATTGAAGCTGGGCGGCGGCGCAGCCACTGTTGCGGAAGATGAGAAGCTGGGCTTGCAGGAGTTCTGGATGCTGCTCGCTGCAGCGGCGCTTCTGCTGCTGGTCATCGAGTGGATCGTCTATCATCGACGCCTGCAGGTGCCGACGCTGCTGCGCCCGGCCCCAAGCCGGTTCAACTGGCCCTGGGGACGATTTCGAAATTCTTCAGCTTGATCACCGATTCCAGCGGTTTCCCTAACTCGGCATAGCAAATGTTTTGCAGGTAGACATGCTCGATATCGCTGAGAGTGGCGAAGTGCTGCTCATGATCCCGCGCGCCAAGCGTCCCGGCGACTATCGCCGGCTTGACGATGGTCTGGTTGATGCCGGGCAGGACGGACAGCTGCTCCTTGATCGCGTAATCCAGGTCGATATGTATCGACTCGGGCAGGGCGTCAATCGGCGGCTCGGCGCTGTCGCTCTGCGGATACTCGATATCGGCCAGCCAGTCGCTGGCGATTTCGACCTCGCTGATGCGCTCTAGCAGTTGGTGAAAATCGCCGGAGTATGGGATTCGGCCCGGCATAAGATATTGCGCCGGCGGGGCAGAGCGGACGATGAGCGTGCCGTAAATGTGGCAGCGCCGCCCCAGAAAGCGCGCGATGTTGGATTGTATGTCGGGGACTGGGGCGATCAGCGTGCGGGCGGGCAAAGCCTGGTCGAGGCGGACGCCCTTCTCGCCGACGTACAGCGTGAACTCGTGACGATACACCGCCGCGGTCAGGATCTCTATCAGCGGGTCCTTATCGCCATTGGCCGCCTCGAGCACGCGCACGGCAGCGCGAACGGCGTCGTGAATGCGATAACTCTGATAACCGGGGAGATGCCGCGGGTTCAGGCGAGACAAGCCATGCCAGAGCGTCGAGTCGCTTCTGATCGGTCGGGCGCGGATGGCGCGGTCATGGGGCTGCTGCTTCTTGACCAGCCACACTTCTTCGAACTGCGCGCTGCCCCGGTCATAATCGGTCAGGAACAGGATGCCGTCGAGGTTGACGATTTGACCGGCGAACGTGCGCTTGTTCTCCAATATGTCCGTGATGCTGGCTTGCATCTCCAACCCAAGGCTTGCCAACGCTTAGCTTAATTATAACAAATATTTCGGCGGGTATTTGCCGCTCAAGCCAAGGCTTTGTTCAGCCTCCGCGCCAGCGGGACGCGATTGCATTGAGCCAGCTCGAAGCTCTCGCAGCCGTGGAAAGCCATGAATTCTTCGATGGCGCCGATGAGCCCGCGGTAGAGGGCGCCGTTGAGCTTGACGCCGCGCTCAATGTGCAGGTTGTTGAAGATGAGGCGCTTGCGCTTGCGGTCGACTTTGGGGTCGATGCGGCCAACGAGCTCGCAGCCGTGCAAGATGGGCATGACGTAGTAGCCATAGACGCGTTTGGCTTTGGGCGTATAGACCTCGATGCGATAAAAGAAGTCCCAGAGCATTTCGTCGCGGTCGCGATCCCAGAAGAGGTTGTCGAAGGGCGAGAGGAAGAGGGTCAACTGCGGCTCATGCGCGCCGGCCCGGATCCCCTCGAGCAGGGGCAAATCGTCGCGGTGGATAACCGCCTGATCTTTCCAGCCATCGACGGCCACGGGCAGCGCATCGCCGGCCTTGAGCATGTCGGCGAGGATAGCGGCGGCAACGCGCTTGGGCTTGCGGTAGTAATCGGCGGTTTGGTTGGCGGTGGCGATGCCGATGTGGCGCAGGCCGCGCTCGATGGTCCAGCGCAAGTGATCGTCGTGGGACTTGTCGAGCTTGAAGTTGTGTCGCGCCAGAACGCGCTCGGGCAGGTCGTAGTAGCGCTGGAATTTGACGCGATGGCTGACCATCAGATCGCCGCGGTCGAAGAGGTATTCCAGCGCCACCTTGGTCGGCTTCCAATTCC
>JAPOYS010000045.1 GCA_026706455.1 Chloroflexota bacterium
GCCCGAAACCACAAGTCGCAGCGGCAGCGGGCGACCAGATTGGTCGCCCCTACAAGGCTCGCCTTTTTTGCATGACTTACTTGCATTTACTTCTATGTTCAATTGGCTGAGCTGGTCGCCTCAATCACAGTATATCACTGCTCCCTCCGATCACTTTGAGCCGCGCGCAAAATGTTAAGGTTTTTTTGACTGCGTTTCTGCAATTCGTTACCATAGATTTGCGAATGCGCCTCCCGAATCAGACAAATTGGCGCGTCGAAAGCAGCAATATGTCCGACGGCAAACGCGCAAAAAACAAGAAAAAGATACTCCCGACCGATCCCATGGCGGAAGCCGGTCGTAAGATCTTCGCCCAGCAGATCCGGCGCATGAAGCGGCATGAAGCCGGCAGCCGAACCGGCGCGGATATCGAATCCGTGCATCAAATGCGCGTGGCCATCCGCCGGATGCGCAGCTTGTTCAAGCTCATCGGCGCCTACTATCGGCCGAAAACGGTTGCCAAATACGAGCGCGGGCTGCGCAATATCGCGCGCGCTTTGGGCGCCATCCGCGATCTCGATGTTCTCATTCTGGATTTGCAAGCCTTTCAAGCCGATTTGCCGCCGGCGTCGCAGCCGGCAATGGCGCAGGTGATCGCCATTCTCGATGATCGCCGCAGCGCTCAGCGCGTCCAACTCAATCGGCTCTTCGACTCGAAGCGCTATGCGCGTTTTCTGCGCCGGTTTCAGAAGCTGAGCAAGCGATCCGGGCAGGGCGCGCGCCGGGTCAAACGGGCCGAATCGCCTCATCAGGTTCGGCACGCGCTGCCGCTGCTGCTGCATGAACGCCTGGCGCGCGTCAAAGCCTACGACAGCGTGCTGCCGGCCCGGGAAGACGCTATCCTGCACGCCCTGCGCGTCGAATACAAGCAGCTGCGCTACGCGATCGAGTTCTTTCAGCCGCTCCTTGGCCGCTCCGCCAGCCAATTCTTGGGGCAGGTCAAGCAGATGCAGGACATACTCGGGCGCATCAATGACATCGCTGTGTTCAGCGCCTACCTCAGCCGTCTCGACGACCTGAGCGTTGAGCAGGCCGCCGTTTTGCAAACGTATATCGCCGCGCGAAATGATGAACTGGTCGGCTTGCGCGCGCAGTTTGACGAAGCCTGGGCTCGCTTCAACAACCGCGCGACCCAGCGACAGTTCTCCGATTCGCTGCTGGTGCTGCGCTAGCTCAAGTCCGCAATCGGTGCGCGCCCGGCAATTGGTAGAAGTCGCCCGCGCTGGCGCCGTCAATCTCCACGGGCAGGAATCGCTCGGATTGCGGATCCCATAGGCCTATTGCGAATACATATTCTTGGCCCTCCCGCGCGATATCGGCTTCGTCGTCCAGCCACAGAATATGCCGATCAAATACGAACTCGTCGACCTCCCAAAAGATCGTCGCATACTCGCCATGGCGATGCGCGGCCGGCGGCAGCTTCCACGTGTGCGCGACCTGTTTCGTATCCGCGTTCTGCATGCGCAGCATGAACTCCAGCCGCCGATCCAGCTTTTCCAGGGCGCGCCAAGCCAGATCCAGCGTGATCGGCGTGCCTTCAAAGATCACCGGCGGAAACGCGCCTTGCGTCCAGAGATGAATTCGATTGTCGAAGATTATCGCGCTTTGCTTCCCCTGTTCAGCCGCATAAATCGACGGCGGAACATGCCTGGCGCTGATATCCAGCGACTGGTATAGCTCATAACTGAAATTCCCGTCATGATGCTCGCGCGCCTTGCGGAACATGTCGATTCGTCCGAGAGCCGCGATCAGCTGCGTCGCCAGCGGATCCAGCCCGGCCTCCCGATACGCTTCGCGCGCTTTGGCGCCGAAGATGAAATGCGTCGCGCCCAGCGCGTCGTAATCCGCCAGGCGCGTCACGGGCTCGTCGAGGATGCGCGTCTGCGGGAAAAAGAAAGGCAGGCGCTCTTCGCCCGGCGCCAGCACGACGGGTTCCGCGCCTGTGTCACGCGTGTAGTCGCGCAAGCCAAAAACCATTTCAATCAGTGACGGATTGAAATACTGATACTTTCGGATATCGCTGTCCAGTTCTTCATTCAGCAGCCATATCGGCGCCAAAGTAAGATCTGTCGCGACAGCGGCGACGCCGGGCAAGCTCAAGCAGCACAGCAGCGCGCAGTATCCGCGCCTTGCGCCCCGGCGCCAGCGCTCGATCGTCGTGGTGCTAAGAATTAGGGACAAGGCGATCGCCGTCGGCAGACATAACAGTGGCCAGACGGCGAACCCCAGGCGAAAGTGATAACTGTAAGAGTAATAGAAAGTGACGAAGTAAGGCAGCGCCAGCAGCAGCGCCCAACCGCCGGCGCTGATAAGTCGAGCGTTCCCCGGGCTAATCGGCGTCGCGAATCGTCTTCGCAGGCTGAATCCAATCAGCCCCAAGCCAATGACGATCAAAGCGGCCTCCGACGCGGTTATGCTGCTCGCCGGCGGATCGACGCGCTGTGGGGAGAGCCAGGCGCTGGATGCGAGCGCGCCCGCTGCCAGCAGCGCGATGCCGACCGTGCCGGTCAATAGCGCTCGCCCTTTGAGTTGTGCCCGCAGTGTCAAGGCGACAAATGCGACGAGAAGCGCCACGAGCAGCGGCGCCAGAAAATCGCCGCTGCGCAGCGCGCGCGTCAGCCAGATGGCTTTAGGAAAGGTAATCGCATCGTGGCCCAGCGCCAGATTGCGCAGATACCAGACCGCGCCCAAAGGCAGGCAGGCCAATAGCGTCCAGCAGACGAGCGCCAAGCGGGGACGCCAGCGGCGCAGGTCAAATCGTTTGAGGATCAAGTCAACCGCTAGCAGCAGCAGCAAGCCCCAGATGAAAGCGCCGGCTGTCGGCTTGGTGAATAGAGCGATGCCCGTCATGAGGCCCGCCAGCAGAGCCTCATGACGGCGCTCGCCTGGGTCGCGCTCGCCATTCCAGGCGCGCAGAAAGAAGACCGCCGCCATTGTGAATCCGAATGTCAGCGGAATCTCAAGGTCACCGACAGTCGACCATAGGCCGATATAAGGATGCAAGCTCCAGAGCGCCGCGCAGATTAACCCGGCGCGTCGGTTCACCAGCCCTTGGCCAAGCAGGTAAGCCGCCAGTATGCTGCCGATATGCAGCATCGGGATCACCATGCGCGCCGCCTGGTCGTTGATCTCGCCGGCCAGCGTTTGCACGTAGGCGAATTGCAGCGACAGGAAGGGCGGATAGTAGTCGATTGTGTTGGGAATCAGCCCTTCGAGAAAATACAGGCGCCCCTGATATCCGAAGACCCACAGGGCGTCATAGGCGGTGAAGGTCCAAAACGCGGTGTGCAGCCAGCGCAGCGCGACCGCTATTGTGATCAGCCCGATGATCAGCTTCTCGTCAAAAAAGAGGGGAGGCGCCGGCGACGAATTGGGGACAAACTGGCGCCGCTTGCGCCAGGCGATCAAGCAACCGCCGCCGGCAATGGCCGCGCTTCCCGCCAGAATCCATGCGGGCGTCAACAGACGCGCTTCCAGTTGGGCGCCAAGCAGGCCGAGGATCAGCATCCAAGCCGTCATCAGCGCGGGACCCAGCGCCAGCGCCGTCGCGCCAACCATCGCCTTTGAATGCCAGCGCCGATGGGAAAGCGCGGCTAATGACCAGGGCAAGCCGAGGCCGAGGAACATCCACACGGTCGGAAGCAGGCCCGCCAGCGCAGCTTCAATCCAATACAACGAGGCCATCGGCGCCGCGGCGGAAACGTAAAAGCATTGCGGAATAGAGATCGACGAGCGCGCGCGCCACGAGGACGGCCAGCGCGGGCGCCAGCGGCAAGTAATAGCGCGCCCAGGGCACGGGCGTCAACAGCAGTGTGAGCAGCGCCGTGCCTATTGCCCAGACGAGCAATAGTATCCGATTGTCTGCCCCGACAACGGAATCGCGCGCGATGCTATAGGCGCCATAGCCCGCCAGCAGCAGACAAACAAAACCAACCAGGCTCGACCCGCCAATCAAAAAGCCCGCCAGCCCGGAACTCTCATAAGTCCTGATCTGCTCTGTGATCACATCGTATTCCGACCAATGCGCCACTTCAAAGTATTGATGCTCGGCCGCAAATGCGATGTGGAACAAGCCTTGCAGCCGCTCCAGAAACGAATCGTATCCGTTATATGCAGCGGCTTGCGACTGCAGTAAACTCGAGCGAATTTCAATAATGACGCTTGGCAGTTCAAACGGCGCGGACCACCAAGCCGGGTTGAGCAGCAGGAATGCCAGCGCCGCCGCAATGAGCAGCGGCAACAGCCAGACTGTGGGCCGCCAAGCGCCGACGAATGACCGCTTGTTTTTCGGCCTCGACTGCCAACAGTTGGCTATGGCGACCGCAAGGACTACCAGCGCGGCTGCCAGAACATTCGGATGCTTTGCCGAGATCGCCAGACCCATGCAGAGGCCCAAGAGCAGATAGTTTCGCCAATGTCGCTCGCGCAGAAGCAGAGCGCCGGCCAGCAGCACGAGCGTCAAGCCGAGAAGGTGGCTGCCTTCCATCATCGCTCGGCGTCCGTTGATCAATACATTGGGATGCATGACGAGCAGGGCGGTCGCGACATAGGCTGTCGGCCGATTCAACGTTATGCGCGCAAACTGAAAAAAGATTGCGCCGGCCAGCGCCAACTGAATTGCCGACGCCATGCGCGCGGCCTTCAGCAGTTGAGCGTCCGGCACATTATTGCGCCTCAGATTAGTCTCGTAATCATGACCCCAAGACCATGGTCGGTTGAAGTCGTCTAATGCAAAACCCTGATTCCAAGCCAGCCAGCCATAAATCGTTTTGGAGATTGTGCCATTTTCCAAGCGCAGTTTCTGTTCGGTTGGGCGCGTGGACCAGGTATCGTCGTACATGACCTGGGAGAGATCGCCCTCGACGAAGAGATAGTGAAAGTCTCGCCCCATGAAGATCAGCGTCGATTCATCGCCGTGGAAGGGCGCAATTGCAGCGCCAGCCAGTATGTATGCCGCCAGCAGCGTCAGCCACAGCGCGTCAAACCATCGGGGAATCCGGTCCGGGAGCGGCATCCTCAGCCAACCACTGCGTCTGCATCCGAAAGAACACTACAGAGTATAGAATGAATTCGAATCTGCTAAAAACGCGGACGGGACTAAGAATCTGTAAATCCGGCCTACAGGATGATCTCGCTCAGCAAGCTGTTGAGTTCTGAGTCATCTGCGTCCACGGCGGTGAATTGATCTGCGCGCTCTTCGCCAATGGGAGTGGAACCGCGATGCCTGCCGCCCGGCGGTTACTCGGCGGCAACCGGCGGTCTGACCTCAACGAGCAAGTCGTTCTTGTCCACCGCCTGGCCCGGCTCGGCGTGAATCGCGCGCACGACGCCGTCAATTGGCGACTTGAGTTCATTCTGCATCTTCATCGATTCCAGAATAACCACCGTATCGCCCTTGGCAACCGGCTGATCGTGCTCAACGGACACGGCAACGACCAAACCCGGCATGGGCGCATGCACTTCGCCCGAGCCCACTGAGCCGCCGCCGCGCCGCTGCATCAGCAGCATCGCCCGCTCATCGAGCACCTGCGTCTCGAAGAGCCGGCCGCTCATCATCACGGCGATCTTGCCCTCGTCATCGTCAATCACCGCTTCCAGCGATTTGTTCTCGGTGATGACCGAGAACAAAGATCCGCCCAGGTTCAAAAAGTCCACATCGCGCAATTCGCCGTTGATCGTGACGCTGCCATCATTGTCGATTTCGATCTCGTATCGTTGCTCGTTGATGATGGTGACGTACTTCATCGATGCATCCTCTCGAAGCGCCCCATCCACTTCCAGTTGCTCGCGTCGCGCTTGGCCGGCGCCACCACCTGCGAAGCCAGCCGCCGCTTGCGATGGGCGTACAGGGTCGCTGCGATGGCCACCGTCTCGAGCTCGTCCGGCGACGGCGCCTGTTCGTAGGTCGTCATATTGAAGCGCCGCTCCACGAATGTGGTATCGAATTGCCCGGCGATGAAACTGATGCTGTTGAGCAAATTGATATGGAAGGGGATGTTGTGCTTGAGCCCCATGATGCGATATTCGGAGAGAGCGCGCCGCATCCGCAGCATGGCTTCCGAACGCGTCTCGCCCCAGGTGATCAGCTTGGCGATCATGCTGTCGTAATAAGGCGTGATTTCGGAGCCGCTGTAGACGCCGTTATCCACGCGCACGCCAGGACCCGTCGGCAGGATCATGGTCGTGATCAGCCCGGTCGAGGGCATGAAGTTTGAATAGGGGTCTTCGGCATTGATGCGGCATTCGATCGCCCAGCCTTTGGGCTCAAGCAAGCTCTCGGTCGGCCCCATGCGCCGCCCGCGCGCGATGCGAATCTGTTCCTTGGCCAGGTCAACGCCGGTCACCAGTTCCGTCACCGGATGCTCGACCTGCAGCCGCGTATTCATCTCGAGGAAATAGAAGTTCTTGTCCCGATCGACCATGCATTCGATGGTGCCAGCGTTGACATAGCCAACGGATTCGGCCGCCGCGATCGCCATCGCCCCCATCTTCTCGCGCAAGTCAAGATCGACGAAGACGCTCGGCGCCTCTTCCACCAGCTTCTGATGCCGGCGTTGAATCGAGCATTCGCGCTCGCCTAGGTGAATCGTGTTGCCGCGCGCGTCAGCCAGGATTTGAAACTCGATGTGGCGCGCGCCCAGCAGCAGCTTCTCGACGTAGACATCGCCGTTGCCGAAGGCGCTCTCAGCTTCGCGCCGCGCTGTCGCCAGCGATTCTGCGAAGTCTCCTTCCCGCTCGACGGGCCGCATGCCTTTGCCGCCGCCGCCAGCCACCGCCTTGATCAACACCGGGAAGCCGATCCTCTTTGCCGCATGAATCAACTCATCGTCCGGCATGCCCGCTTCCGTGCCCGGTATCAGCGGCACATTGTTGCGCCGGACGGCCGTGCGCGCCGCCTGCTTATCGCCCATCGTGGCGATGGCTTTTGGCGACGGACCGATCCAGACCAAGCCTTCGTCCATCACCTGCTGCGCGAAATCGGCGTTCTCAGCCAGGAAGCCGTAACCGGGATGGATAGCGTCAGCGCCCGTCCGCCGCGCCACCTCAATGAGCGTGTCCATGCGCAGGTAACTCTCCGCCGGCCGCGGTCCGCCGATATGCACCGCTTCGTCGGCGTAACGCACATGCAGCGCCGCCCGATCGACATCCGAGTAAACCGCTACCGTTGGGATGCCGAGGTCGCGCGCCGCGCGGATGATGCGCACCGCGATCTCGCCGCGATTGGCGATTAGAATCTTGTTGAAGGGACCGGTCTGCAAGCGTTCAACTCCTTTCGCCGCGCTCCCATCTTTGACGCGGAGGGCAGCGGGGCGGGCGCAGAGGTCATCGCGTCAGCTAAAGCGGGATGTTGCCATGCTTCTTGGGCAGATTCTCATCGCGCTTGTTTTGGAAGACCTGCAAGGCATTGATCAAGCGCGGGCGCGTATTATGCGGCTCAATAATGTCGTCGATGAAACCGCGGCTGGCGGCGATATAGGGGTTGGCGAAAGTCGCGCGATATTCGTCCGCGAGCGCCTGCTTTAGCGCGGCCGGGTTGTCCGCCTCTTGCAGCTCGCGCCGGTAGATGATCTCGACCGCGCCTTCAGGCCCCATCACCGCAATCTCGGCCGTGGGCCAGGCAATGTTCAGGTCAGCGCGGATATGCTTGCTGTTCATGACGCAATAGGCGCCGCCGTAGGACTTGCGCGTGGTCACAGTCAGCTTGGGCACGGTCGCCTCGCAATAGGCGAAGAGCAGCTTCGCCCCGCTCATGATGATGCCGTTGTGCTCCTGGTCGGTCCCCGGCAAGTAACCGGGTACATCCACAAAAGTTATCAGCGGCACGTTAAAGGCATCGCAGGTGCGCACGAAGCGCGCCGCCTTGACGCTCGCCTTGATATCGAGCACGCCGGCCAGCACCATCGGCTGATTGGCGACGATGCCCACCGCCGAGCCGCCCAAGCGCGCGTAACCGACCACGATATTGGGGGCGAATTCCTCATGCGCTTCGAAGAAATGGCCGTCATCGACAATCAACTCGATGACCTTCTTGATATCGTAAGGCTGGTTGGGGTTCTCCGGCACAATCGTATCGAGCGCCGTTTCCGTGCGCAGCGGATCGTCGGTCGTGGGCAAAGCCGGCGGATCCTCCATATTGTTCTGCGGCAAATAACTCAGCAGTTCGCGCGCCAGCGTCAGCGCCTGCGTCTCGTCATCGGCGACAAAATGGCAGACGCCGCTTGTGCTTCCATGCACCGATGCGCCGCCAAGCCCTTCAAAGGTCACATCTTCGTTCAGCACTTGTTTCACAACATCAGGACCGGTGATGAACATATAACTGCTGTCTTTGACCATGACGATGAAATCGGTCAGCGCCGGGCTGTAGACGGCGCCGCCAGCGCAGGGCCCCATGATGACGCTGATCTGCGGGATGACGCCACTGGCCAGCGTATTCTGCAAGAAGATATCGGCGTAGCCGCCCAGGCTCTCGACGCCTTCCTGGATGCGCGCGCCGCCGCTGTCGTTCAAGCCGATGACCGGCGCGCCGACTTTGATCGCCATATCCATGATTTTGATGATCTTGGCCGCGTGCGCCTCGCTCAAGCTGCCGCCCATCACCGTGAAATCCTGCGAATAGACGTAGACCAGGCGCCCGTCGATCGTGCCCCAGCCGGTGACCACGCTGTCGCTGAGCGGCTTGTTGCGCTCGAGCCCGAATTTGTTGTTGTGATGATGCACGAAGGCGTCC
>JAPOYS010000171.1 GCA_026706455.1 Chloroflexota bacterium
CCAGTCCCGACCGACACGCCAACCGATACGCCGGTCCCGACTGACACGCCAACCGATACGCCAGTCCCGACGGATACGCCGACTGATACGCCAGTCCCGACGGATACGCCAGTACCGACCGACACGCCGACTGACACACCAGTCCCGACGGATACGCCAACGGATACGCCGGTCCCGACGGACACGCCAACCGATACATCAGTACCGACTGACACGCCAACGGACACGCCAGTCCCAACGGACACGCCAACGGATACGCCAACAGCGACGCCGACGCCGGACGCCACCGAGACGGCCGAGGCCGAATCGAGCCTGACGGCGGTTGCGCAAAACGAGCTGGATGCGGCCGCCACATCCGTTGCTGAGACAGAAACGGCCACGCTTGAGGCGACGGCAACCGATACGCCCACCGACGAGCCAACGGCGCTGCCAGACACAGCGACTGACGCGCCGACTGCGACGGCGGTCACGGAGCCCACTGCCCAGCCGAGCTTGACACCAGTGACCATCGTCGAGATTGAGGCGCCGAGCGCGGACGAGCCGGATACGCGCGATACGACCTTGGCAATCGCGGCCGTCCTCGGTGGTTTATTGCTTTTGCTGCTCCTGTTCCTAATCCGCCGGGCGCGCCGTTAATCCGCGACCAGCAATGCCATTTGCGCGTATACCGTGTAGAGAGACAAGAGGGATACGCGCCTTGGGAGCCGAAGTATGAGAGAGTTTCTGATTCGGATTCTGATTAATGCAGTGGCGATCGCGGTCACCGCCTTGCTGATACCCGGCATTCAGATCGCGAATAATGACATCACGACGCTGCTGGTACTCGGCTTGATCTTCGGCTTGGTGAATTCGCTGCTGAAACCGCTGCTGCTGCTACTGACCTGCCCCGCAGTGATCCTGTCGCTCGGCTTGTTCATATTTGTGATCAACGGCGTCATGCTCATGATCACCGATTCACTGGCGGGCGCCAGGCTGACGATCGAGGGCGGCATCTTCACCGCCATCCTCGGCGGCATGGTCATGGCGGCTGTATCCATTGTGCTGGAGAATGTATTGAAGCTGGACGACTCGGCAAAGCGCGCGCAGGCTGAGTTGATCGTATACAGCGACTCGCGCGGCAAAGAATGAGCGGCATCCGCGCCCTCGCCAGCGTGACGCGCCCATCGGCGTCGGCTGGCAGCCGGGCGATTCAATGCGCTAGGTCGGAGAACGATTCGGCAAGCCCCCGTGCCTGACGAGCGCCATACAGTGTGCTGGATCAGCAGCGCGCGTTATAGCCGTCCGCTCGACGCCGCTTCAGCCCGCAAGTGGCAGTTGCTGGCTGGAATGTCCAATTACGAGCTTCACATTGTCGGCTTTTCGTCATCTCTTCGTCCGCGGCGCTTCAAGCAGCATGTCCATTTTTACCTGCTGCCGCAGCCGCCGACGTCGCTCCTGCGCTATCTGGTCATCTTCAGCCTGGCGCCTGTCTTGCTGTTCTCGCTGGTCACGCGCCGTCGGGCGTCGCTCATCGTGGCGCAGAGTCCTTTTGAAGGCGCGATCGGCGCAGCTGTGAAATCCTTCGTCGGCATCCTGGGACGACGCTCAAAGCTGATCATCGAGAATCACAACAATTTTGAGGAAGACGTATTCCTGCAACGATCAGTGCCGCTGCCGCGAATCTATCGCGCGCTGATGCTTGGGCTGGCGCGTTTCGCATTTGCCCGCGCTGACGCCGTCCGCGTGATCTCTTCATCGACAGCCGAGCGCGCCCGCCATTACGCGCCAGATCTACCCCAGACGCGCTTCATGACCTTCAGCGATACGGACGTATTCCGGCGGAGCGAGCGCCGCGTCCCGGTCGCCGAAGCGGAGGATGTCGTCTACGCCGGCGTGCTGATCCCGCGCAAGGGCGTACATCACTTGTTGAACGCATTCGCCGCGCTCGATCATCCGCGCGCGCAGCTGCATCTCGTCGGTGGCGCCGAGAATGCAGCCTATGCTGAAACGCTGCGGAGGCAGGCGGTTTCGCTCGGCATCAGCGAGCGCGCGCATTTTGCCGGCGCCGTCACGCAGCGCGAGCTGGCGGAGTATTTCGGGTCCGCCCGCGTCATGGTCTTGCCATCGTTGTCGGAAGGCTTGGGGCGCGTAGTAGTGGAGGCGATGATGCTGGGAACGCCGGTCATCGGCAGCCGCGTCGGCGGCATCCCGGATCTGATTCGTGATGGCGAAAATGGCTACCTGGCTGAAGCGGGGGACGAAGCCGAGCTCGTGGCGGCGCTGCAGCGAATCTACGCCGACGATGTCGTGGAAATGGGAGCGAGCGCGCGCGCCTTCGCCGACGCCTTCTTTTCGCCAAGCCAGTACGCTGAGGGTTATCGTACGCTGTTTGAGCTAGCGCTGGGCAAAGCATCTACTGAGGACCCGGCGCAAGCAAGATCGACCGCAACTGAGAGCAGCGATCAAAGGGCAGCGGAGCCATGAGCGCCACGGAGCGGAAGATCGCGCGCTGCGTCTCTTGTGATGGCTTCGGCTGGTTTGAAGACGAATTTAGCGGCGAGGCGGAAGACTGCGATTGGTGCGCCGGCGCCGGCTATGTATTCCGCGATGAAAGTGGGCGCGACAAGCCAATCCCAAAGAGGGACTACGCCGCCGTCGCCGCGGAATTGGAACAGTTGGAAGTGGAGCGGCTGCGCGAGATGGGCTACCAAGGCGAGGCGAGAAAACCATGGCGGCAAGCCATCCGCAAGGACACCCATCTCGGGCGCAATCCCTATTGTCGTGACGCTGACAGTTGAGAGGGCGCGCGATCGCAGCCCGCGTCAAGCGTCCTCCTGCTCGCGTTCCGCCGGCCGCATTTCATTCAGCAGGCGCGCGATATCGACCAGCAGATCGTCCAGGCGGCTCTCGGTGCGCTGGCTGACCTCGCCCAAGCGCTGGATGAGCTTGGCGGTTTCACCGGGCGGAAAGCTGCGATACGACCACCAATACACCAGCACGACCACCGCCAGCACCAAAAGTTGAAAGGCTTGCTCGAAATCCATGGATCCTCCTCATCGTATTTGCGCTTACAGCCGCGCGGCGGTCTAAGCGGCGTCGACCCGAATCTGCACGCTGGCGCTGGCGAAGTTGCCGGTCAATCGATAGATCAATACCGTGTACGCTCCGGGGCTTGGCCGCTTCAAGGCAAATGTCGCCCGGCCCGCCCTTAGATCCAGCCGGCCGCGGTCGCTCGCCTCGCCGTCGCGCAGGACTAGATAAGCGAGCGCTTCATCGGCGGCGATCTGATCGTCCGCGCAGGTAATGGTCGGGTCCCCGTCGCCTTCCCGCAGCGCGGCCGCCGACGCCTCGACCGCAAGCGCGCCGAAATAGTTGAGCACATCGCTGGCGCGCTGCTGTTCGGGCGCGTTCGCTGTCAGCAGATGAATGCGCGAATCGGCGCCGGTGGAGACGCCGCAGGTCGCCGGCCCCAGCGCGCCGCGCGCGACCGCATCCAGCAGAAGCGCATCGAATACCTCATGGCTGATGATGTCCATTCGCTAGATCTCCTTCGCCCAAAACTGCGGATGCAGTCTGACAATATCTATGTTGGAAGTGTTGTTGTGCGAGGTCTTCCAACGCAGCTTGAAAGTATGGCTGCCGGCGCTGAGCCCGGCGATCAACATGACAAAAGACGCCGGCGTATTCCGAAGCCCGCCGTTACTGCCGGCGCTCTGATACGACACTATGCCTTCGTCAGCGATGTAATCCACGCCATCGACCGCAACGTTTAAGCTGGTCGTGCCGTTGTTCACCTTATTCTTGATTGAGCCGGTGAAGCCCAGGAGCACATCGCCGCCGTGGGTCGTCAGCGTCAAAGCCAGATTGAGGGAATCAACATCTACGAAAGCGGTCGATGTCGTCGCTATGGCTCGCGCGCCGCGTATGATGCGGCTGGCGCTGGCGTCCAGCCGGTCCTTCAAGTGATTCTGGTTGTCGCGAACATGGGTGTTCAGGTCGAGTGAGGTCAAAGGCTCGCTCGACCAGGTCTTCGGGGTCGTCCAAACCATGGCGGATCCTTTCATTACGATCGAGTCTCCACAGTTTAGAACGTATATTCTAATAATAGGCGACCATATAGTCGCGGTTCATGAATTCGGCCGCAACCAAACTAGACCGGCTTGGCGCCAGTCAAATGCGTTTGTCAGGGGAAAGGTGTTACCGCTTGGCGGCGCCTGTCACTCCATGAGCGACTGCAGGTATTCGTCCAGCCGATCCAGGGTTTGGCTCAAGCCGGCTTCGACTTCCATTTCGATGATCTGGTCGCGCTCAGACTGGCTGCGATAGCGGCTGAAGCCCGTAACGACCGTTTCGCCATTGACCTCGGCAAAGGCTATTTCCGTATGCGCGGCGGGCAAGTCAGGATTGAGATTGCCCGCTTCGTCGGTGAAGACATCGGTGGCGCTGAAGCGATGCGGCGGGTCAATCTCGTCGTATGTCATTTTGCCGCAATAGTGCTGGCCCGCCGCGTCCTGCATGCAATAGAACCAGACGCCACCGGGCTTGAAGTCGACCTCGCAGACGGGCGTGGTAAAGCCCTTGGGACCCCACCAATTGCGCAGGTGTTCGGCTTGCGTCCACAGCGCCCATAGGCGGGATCGGTCAGCGGCAAAACGCCGGACGAATTGGATATCGGTCGCCGATGGCGCGCTGAATTCTGTCTTCGTCTTCATGAGATACCTCAGTGGATCCAAGTTACTCGTGCAAAATACTGATCGGCAGTGTTGGCGCAGGCGGGCGAGCCAAGGCTCGCCCCTACAATTTCGTCGTGGATTGGATGTTCGGCAGTCACAATCACGGCTGACTTGGCGCCAGTTCCGGTGTGCGGCGATAGAACTTTCACAGGTTGCGAATCTGGCCATTTTCTACCTGGTAGACAGCCGCTCGTTCCAGGAAAGCCGGGCTGAAAATCTCAAGTTCGGTGGTCGTCACCAAGGTCTGCGCCAACCCATTCAGCCGCTCCAGCAGAAAGTGTCGGCGGCTGCTATCCAACTCGGCGACTACTTCGTCCAAAAGGAAGAGCGGGTATTCGCCCAGTTGATCGCGCATCCATTCCAGCTCGGCGAATTTCAGCGCCATGACGGCCGTGCGCGCCTGGCCCCGGCTGCCATAGAGCCCGCAGTCGCGATCATTGATGAAGAGGCGCAATTCGTCGCGGTGCGGTCCGGCGATGGTGAGGCCCCGCCCGATTGACTCGCGGCGCTGGTCCAGCAGGCGCTGCCTGAATTGGGGCTGGATATCGGCGGGCTTCAGCTGGCGGTCGAGATCGAGGCCAACAAGTTCAAAGGAACGCTGCCGACCGTCGCCTTCGGATGCGGGCGCGATGCTGGGCAGATACTTCAAGCTCAAGGATTCGCCGCCGCCGGTCAGCGCCAGATGGGTCGCGCGCGCTTTAACCTCCAGCTGGCGCAGGAAGCGCTGCCGCCCGGCGATGAGTACAGCGCCCTGCGTCGCCAGCTGCTCGTCCCAGAATTCCAATTCGGTCGGATCGGCGCGCCGCTCGGCGATGCGTTTAAGCAAGGCGTTGCGCTGCGGCAGAATCTTCTCATATTCGTTCTGCGCCAGCCGGTATTCGCGGTCCACCTGCCGCAGCGTCCCGTCCATGAAGCGGCGGCGATCATTGGGCGAGCCCTCGACCAGGGACAGATCGCGCGGGAGGAAGAGCACGACGTTGAGCAAACCGACCACATCCATCACGCGTTTGTCGACATTGTTGAGCTTAATCGATTTCTTGAAGCGCGCCGCCCCCGCCGTCGGATCCAACAAGAGGGTGATATCCAGTTTGTTGTAAGCGCCCGCCGCGCCACCGATTTCAGCCGACAGCCGCGCAAAGGGAATGGGATCGCTTTCCGTTCGCCAATGTATTAATTGACGGTCGCTGGTCGTGTAGGGCGATGATGAGGTGGCCAGATAGAAGATCGCTTCCAGGGCGCTGGTTTTGCCTTGCGCGTTGTCACCGACCAGCACACCGGGACGATCGGCCGGCGGGCTGAATTCCAGGCGCGCGTAATTGCGAAAGTTGGTCAATGATAGGTGCTCAATGCGCATAGTCCGCCACGACCGTCAATCGCTCATACGCTCTTCGTAGGGGCGAGACGGTGGCTCGCCCGTGCAATCCGCTGCAAAAGGGATCTTCTTCGGACTAGCGGTCAGCACCAGGCTACGACCCAGCCCATTGCGGCAGAAAGGCATCGGTGGCGATTTTACGGCTGTCAGCGCTTTCAAGATCATGCACCCAGATCTCGGGCAGCGCCGGTCCGTCGCCGCTGTTTTCAGCGCGAACCAGTGGGAAACGCTGCATCACCAGCGCGTCGCCCGTCTGATTCCAGCGGAAATACGAGTTGGTATAGCGCGCTTCATGGGCGACGGGCCGCAGGTCGTCTTCGGCCGCGCCGACGCCTCGCAGATAGAGCTGATGTCCCGGCGTCCAGCGCTCATCGGTGTAGCGGCGGGCGAAGGCGATCGTCTCGCCATCGGGGCTCCACTGCGCGCCGACATCATCGTGGGGACCCTGCGGATCGGTGAAGGCGGCAAAAGTCTTCCGCGCCAGGTCGGCGATGCGCAAGTGCGTGAAGAATTGCTCGCCCCGACGGATCAACTCGGGGAAGACCAACTGCTGGCCGTTGGGCGCCAAGGAGCCCATCGTGCCATGCGAAGACGGGATGAAGCGCAGCTGCACGCCATCGTCCGCGCGCGACACGAAGTCGTAAATCAAGATGCCCGGCTGTGTCACATCGGCGCTATAGAAAGCGATGGTATTGCTGTCGGCCGACCAAACGGGGCTGTGTCCGACCACCTGCTTGTCGGCGATAAGCGGAACCGTTTCGCGCTCCGGGCTGGATAAGCTGACCAGCCAGATGCGCGGCAGACCGTAGCGCCCGCCAATCGACTCGGCTCGCTGATAGACCAGCCATTTGCCATCGGGGCTGAAGACCGGCGTCGTGCAGTTGGCTTTGAGCGCGACGCAATCGACCAGATCGGTCAAACGGTTCTCGGCCAAGTCAAGCAAGCGCAAGGCGACCGCGCCCGCGCGGCTGCGCTCGGCGAAAGCCAGCCAGCGTCCGTCGGCGCTGAAATGGAAGTCGAAGACGCCGCGCTCGCTGAAAGTCAACTGCTGCTTGGCTGCGGGATCATCAATGTCGGCTGTCCAGACGTTTTGCGCGCCGCCGGTCGCTGGATAGAGGAAGGCGACGCGCGTGGGCTGCCGCGCCGGATCCATCAGCCAGGCGGCGCCAGCCACGCCCAGCAGGCATAAAGCCACAATGACAAAGACCGCGATATCGAGCTTGTCAACCTTCATGCCACAGCCTTCGCTCAGGGATACAGATAGGGCTGCCGCGGTTCGTCGACGGGCTCGATCGCGTCGGCGAATACGACAGGCAGGAAATCGGCGCCGAATGCGGTCGCTTTCAGTTGACCGCGCACGCGCAGCCAATCGCCGGCTGTATATTGCTCGCTGCCCGAAGCCATGACCGGCATGCCGATGGGGAAGGCGTCGGCCACGCAGCAGCTCATGGTGAAACGCGCGATCATGAAGCCGTCTGCGGGATGCGGCGGCTCGCGATATACAAAGCCAAGCACATCGACAGGACTGCCGTTAAACTGCGCCGGCGTCGGCGCCCGGTCGAATTCGCGCAGCCAATCCAGGATGTTGCGATCGAGTGGATTGCGGCTCACGCTCGATATGCCGACCGGGCTCAGGCTGACGCCGCCGTTGACCGCTTCAATGCCCAAAGAGCGCGAGGGAATGGCGATCGCCAGCAGCAGCGGAAACGCCACCACCAGCAGCATATCCCAAGTGATATGGTAATGATGATGTTCGTGAGCCTGCTCCGCCGGCTTGAGACTGCTGACCAGGTTGACCAGCGCCAAGACGAAAAACAGCAGCGCGCCGACGGCGACCAGCCAGGCGAAGCGCTGATTGATGTAGTTGTTCAGATTGCCGGTCGCGAGCAGCAGCGTCAAATAGGTGCCCATGCCGAAGAGGATCAGCGACTTGACCCAGGCCACCAACTCAACCGACGATTTGTGTTTGTCCTGCGCCGCCATCATCAGTCAAATCTCAGCATTAGACCAGCCATCAAGCATAACCCAGAAGCAGGTTGACCATCACGCCCGCCAGCAGGTTCATCACGAAGGGAAGCAGGATCAAGTACAAGACGATCCGGCGGCGGAAAACGCCTGTGAACATCAGCGTGCTCTTGATATCAACCATCGGACCAAAGCTGAGGAAGCTGACGATGGCGCCGGTGGTGAAGGTATTCACGAAAGCGAGCGCCAGGAAGCTGTCCACGGTTGAGCAGACGCTCAAAACGTAAGCCAGAATCTGCATGAAAACGACCGATAGGATGGGACCTGTGCCCAGCGCCAGCAGGCTCTCTTGCGGTACGAGCGTCTGCATCAGCGCCGCCAGAATCGAGCCGAAGATGAGGAAGCGCCCCATCTCGAAGAATTCATCGCCGGCGATACCCAGCGCGCCCATTAGTTTGGCGCGGATCGACGGCGGCTCGTGATCGCAGTGCGCAGGCCCATCATGACCGCCGCCGAGCGAAATCGGCTTAAGCGCGGCGGCCCGCTGGGCGAAGCTGCCGATGACAAAGCCGACGATCACCGCCACCAGAATCGTAACGATGATGCGGCCGATGAAGATGGGACCGAAGCCGAAAGCGATATAGGTGCTGGCGAAGACGATGGGATTCAT
>JAPOYS010000051.1 GCA_026706455.1 Chloroflexota bacterium
GGAGATCGCGCGCGGGCAGATCATCGGCGACACCATCGGCATGCTCAAGCTGGTCTTTCATCGCGAGAATCACAAGCTGCTGGGCGTGCATATCATCGGCGAGGGCGCGAGCGAGCTGATTCACATCGGGCAGACGGTGATGGCTTTCGGCGGGACGGTCGATTATTTCATCAATACGGTATTCAACTATCCGACGCTGGCCGAGTGTTACAAGACGGCCGCGTTTGATGGCGTGAATCGGTTGATATAGAGCGTTTTGAACACAGAGGACGCAGAGAGTTTTTCTGGGTTTTCAGTTGGAGTCGCTGCTGCCTTCGGGAAGTCCGCGCTGCGATAGGTGGAACTGTTTTACTTTCCTTCTCGCTCATTGCGCTGACGGTGGTCTCTTATCAAGAATGCGCCCGCAATAGCCACCACAGTTCCACCAATCCCTAGTAATCCTTCAAGGCTTCGTCCTTGTTGGATTGTCATTATACTGCCAACAATGAGTACAAACGCCAATATGAATGCAGCTATCAGTGACAAAATGTCCCTTGTGAAAAAGAAAATCAGAGTACGTGATTCTGACCTATTGCGGTGTCGCCGAAATTCCACCGACTCCGCAACTATTACTTTGCGCGTGTCCTCATCGTAGAGATTTAGGATATTGGGAGGCGGCAACGGTCCCGAAAAATGGCCATACACTTCAATTTGGCTGACAAACTGTAAGAGTTGAGCGCGCTGTTCTTCTGGAACATCATTTAGTATATCTGGCGGTAAAGGCGACTCGGACGGAGGATTCTCCTTGCTAGGAGCGTTTGATACTTTGTCCGGCGCGCTGCTCACGTATTCTTTCCTTCTGCCTTCCGCCTCTCGTGCTCGCCAATCGCCCACCACAGACTAGCGCCCACCGCTTCCCAATCGGCGCGCATCGCTTCCGCATCAGAACGCGCCAGGATTTGGTCGGTGAACTCTTGGCTTTCTGATCTTGTGAAGTCCATGAGGCTTGCGAGCGCCCTCAAGATAGAATTCTTGGGCAAGTAGAACGAATTCGCGATTTTGTTCTTGTCGTATGCCATGTCAATCCCCCGATAGATATAGTCAGCCGTAAGCTATCCGATGTCAAGTGTATTTTCCGTAACTATCTCCAATAGCATATAGCCTGCGTTCCCATCTGTCAACAACGCCAAATCCCCCTGTGCTATACTTGTCGCGCCCCCCACCCTAAATCCCTCTCCCACAAGGAGGGAGGGACTTTTCTGAGGACAGCCCATGAACAACCGGCTCTATTACGGCGACAACCTCGAAATCCTGCGCAACCGCGAGTACTTCCCGGACGAATGCGTCGACCTCATCTACCTCGACCCGCCCTTCAACAGCAACCGCAATTACAACGTGCTCTTCAAGTCGGAGAGCGGCGCCGACAGCGAAGCGCAGATCACCGCTTTCGAGGACACCTGGCATTGGGGCGAGACAGCCGAAGCGACCTACGACGACATCATCGTGGACGCGCCGCACAAGGTCGCCACCGCCATCGAAGCGCTGATGAACCTGATCGAGCGCAACCAGATGATGGCGTATTTGGTGATGATGACGGCGCGGCTGGTCGAGCTGCACCGGGTCTTGAAGGCCAGCGGCAGCTTGTATCTGCACTGCGATCCGACCGCGAGTCATTATCTCAAAATTGTGCTGGATTCGATTTATGGTGGACAGAATTACCGCAACGAGGTGATTTGGAAGCGTACATATGCGCACAATGACCCCCTGCGATATGGGCGAATCACAGACACGATTTTGTTCTACAGCAAAAATGATGATTTCGTGTGGAATACTCAATACACAGAGTATTCTGAGGAGTATATTCGCAAGTTCTTTCGATACGAGGATGATCGTGGACGCTATCGTGCGGTAACTCTGACAGGACCTAAAATCAGCCTTGGCGATTCCGGTTCTACATGGCGCGGTTATAGCCCGACTACAAGCGGTCGAAGCTGGAGTGTACCGAAACGAATTGTCCGCCAATTGGGGGGCGAAGAAGCGCTGGCTTGGAGTGTGGCAGAACGGCTCGACTTGCTTGAGGATAACGGCTACATCTATTGGCCTCCAAAGGGTAGCGTGCCTCACTTCAAGCAATACTTGCATGAGATGCCCGGCGTACCTGTTCAGAATCTCTGGACAGATATAGACCGGCTCTCTCCACATGCCAAAGAACGCCTCGGCTACCCAACCCAAAAACCGGAAGCCCTGCTCGAACGCATCATCCGCGCCTCGTCCAACGAAGGCGATGTGGTGCTCGATCCTTTCTGCGGCTGCGGCACCGCCATCGCCGCCGCCCACAAGCTGGGCCGCCGCTGGATCGGCATCGACATCACGCATCTGTCCATCGCCCTGCAGAAGTACCGCCTGGGTGATATGTTCGAGTTGGTCTCGGGCGCGGATTACGCGGTCATCGGCGAGCCGGCGACGGTCGATGGCGCGCGCGAGCTGGCGCGGGATTCCGCCAACGAGGGCCGCTACCAATTCGAGTGGTGGGCGCTGTCGCTGCTGCGGGCGAAGCCGGTGGGCGGCTCGGCGGGCTCGCGGCGGGGCAAGAAGGGCGCCGACCAAGGCATTGACGGCATCATCAACTTCTTCGATGAAGACGAGAAGGGGGTGAAGAAGCCGCAGAAAGCGGTCGTGCAGGTCAAGTCGGGGGTGGTGAATGCCGGGCAAATCCGCGACTTGAAGGGCACGGTCGAGCGCGAGGGGGCGGCCATCGGCGTCTTCATCACGCTGGAGCGGCCGACGGCGGCGATGACGAAAGAGGCGCTGGCGGCTGGCTGGTATGAGTCGCGGACTTGGGGGAAGAAGTATCGGCGCGCCCAGATTCTGACGATTGGGGATTTGTTCGCTGGCGCGGGCGTGGCGATGCCGCCGCAGCATGGGACGCATGCGCGGGCGGAGCGGTGGAAAAGGGGTGGGGTTAGCGTGGATGGCGAGAGTCAGCGGGATTTGATTTAGAGATACAGTGACACGACGGAATCAAGGCACTATCAAACCATAGACATTGTAAAGAGTTGAAAACAGCATCATGTCGAAATCGTACGGCCTGTCGTCTATATCAACGCTGAGTCGTTGTACGAGTCCCGCATCGCCGCTGGTATCTCTGAAGGCACGAAACGCAGTGCTTCCTTCTGGTAGAGTGAGCCCGGTTAACCGAGCAAAATACCTCGACCTGAAACTTTCGGATGCAATTGTGTAGGAGTATCGAAGCCTCTTCTTATCGCCCAATGTAATTGGTACAAACACTACCAGGGCGCATGTAGCTAGCGAATCTTCCACCCATCGCCGGGCTGTAGCAATAATTGACGCGTCATATCTGCCTGCAAGTCTACTGATTTTCCGCCAGGACAGCTCAACCTTGTCCACATCAGCTTGGAATCTATCCAACTGGAACATACAGTTCGCTGCAAATCGGTTAGCATCCATTTCCATCTTGACAACAGAATTGTCGGAAAGGGATCGATCGTCGTCAAGCAACTTCTCATCCTGAGCAAGATTGTTTAGATGTCCAGGAATTACGAAGTGTCCAACTTCGTGCAAAATGCTGAACTTCTTTCGATGCTGTGACAACATTCTTGCAATACCAATTTCGCGTCTTGCGGGCCAAAGATATGCCCTGATCTTGGGATCGAGATTGTATTCCTGGTGAAAGAATCCTCGAATTTCAAGCTGGAGGTACCGAGCTATTTTTTCTGCATTAGTGGGAGGATCGAATGTACTTGTTTCCTCTAGCAAGAATCGCACAATGTCTTCGCTAGTGAAATCTGCCTCAGCTTCTGCTTTAACTGTCCTCGACACTGCTATTTTCCGGAAAGGTCCGTACTGCGATAAAACTTTGAGAGGTTATCTGTAGTGTCTAAGATCTCTTGATTTCCTGAACTGTTGTCTTCCGTGTGGAGAAGAAAACCATCAGCCAAATCTCGTTCGCCTTGTAAGGACTTCAGGTAGCTAGCGATCATGGGCTTACGTGCCTCGTAGGTCTCCGCTGTGTCATCAAAAAAATAGCTGACATGAACACCGAAATAGCCAGCGAGAATACTCAGGATGTCCGAGCGTGGCGGCGCATCTCGTTTCTCCCAATGAGATACGTTAGCTTGTGATATTGCTAGATCTGGATGCGCCTGTTTGAGTTCGTACGCGACCTCCAGCTGCGTCTTTCCCATTCGTCGACGCAGCGACCGTAAGCGCCCACCAAAATATCCCATGTTGCTTCTCATCATGAACTCCTTAGCATATTTGTTCTCATATGTAGCAGTTGCCAACACAATCCGAAAGTCATCAATCCAAGTCGGCAAGGTTAATTGAACGTTAAGATAATTAAGGATGATTTATGATATTCATAAATTGAATCTCATGGTGTGAATATGCAGTAAAGTATGATATTATTGAGTTCAAGTAGCATTATTTGATCGCTTGGATGCAGATGATTGCTCGATTGCATCTAGCCACTGCAAGTTTATTATACCATGGGAGGTAAACCATGGCACTCTACAAAACAGGAAGAGACAGAGCTCCAGTAACCGGCACTTACGGGTTCGTCCGCTATGTTAGAAACGTTCCAAGTATACCGCCTCCAACAGCCGAAGAGCGTCGAATTCCGCTTAAACGAAATGCACCATTTCCGCCTGTAAGGTCCACTGGTGAAGCGGCGTGGTGGCGAGGTCCAAATTAGTAGCCAAGGAGGTAACCTATGGCTAAGACGCAGAAACCCGGCAACAATCCACGCAAGCCGGGCGAGTACATTGAGCGGGGTCCAAGAGGTGGGGAAGTTTCAAACCCACGCACCGTGACCATCGAGAAAGGCGACAAACCATTGCCTCCAACCCAAAAGCCGGGGCGTACGTGGGAACGAAAAGGACCGCCGAAACCTTGAGCACCGAAGCACGTTCACATATGCGAGAGATTGGATCCCTCGCACTGTCTTTTCTTGCATTTCTCTGCACCCTCTGTGGTGAAATAACACGGGCGAGCCGCCGGCTCGCCCCTACAGCTTGCTTAACCCAGCCCCGCCCTCACCCCCGCAAACACGGACTTCACACTTTCCCGATCCCGCGCAAACAACAAGCCCGCGCTGACCTCAAACGCCAGCTCGTCCGGCAGCGCCCGCACCTCGAAGGCGCGCCCCGCGTCCCGCTCCAGCCGATTCAGCGCGAACCGCTCCCACTGCGCCAGTTCATTCTCCACCGCCGACTTGCCCGCCGATTCTAGCTCCCCTTCCCTCCTTGTGGGGGAAGGGGTCGGGGGATGGGGGGTTGCGGCGGCCTCCCCCCAAGCCACCGGCGGCAGCTGAAAGTAGTTTGCCCGCAGCTCGTTGATGCTCAGCAGCGGATAGGCCGTGCGGATCTCTTCCAGCCGCGCCTGCGCGTCGGTCGGGCGGATATCATCGTATTCGGCGACCAGGTCCGCGCCGTAGAAAGGCAGGAGCTCCTGCGTGATCTTCTGGGCGATGCGCACCAGCTTGGGGTAGAGCGCGCGCTCGATGAACTGGCGCTCGGCGACTTTGGCGTTGGCTTCAGTGGCGTTCTCGCTGACCAAGCCGACGGGGATGCCGAAGATATTGAGGATTTCATCGCGCTGCGCCCGCCGCCCTTGCAGGAAATCGAGATCGCTGTGGCTGAGGCCAATGTGCTGCCATTCGATGGCGCCGCCGCGCAGGAAAGCCGTCCGCCGCGATGCGCCGCCGTAGTTGCTCCGCCATTCGCGCTTGATCCGCTCGAAGTCGGTATCGCTGATGAAGTCCTTGATGTTGACGATGCCGGCTGGCACGCCATTGTCCTGCCCGAAGGTATTGCGATTCCAGTCGGCCATGTGCCTGTCGCTGAGCACCGCGCCGCGCGCCGCCGCAATCGGCGACAAGCCGTAGAAGTCATTGTCCGGATGCCAGCGGCGAAAATGCAGGACTTCGATGGCGTCGAGGGGGATGCGCTCGCCGTGGATCTCGTAGAGGTAGCCGGCGACGATGCGTTGCTCATGCGGGACGATGGTCACGCGATCGGGGCGCAGCAGCCAGATCTCGCGCGGCTGCCCGCGTCCGTCGCCAGCCAGGAACCAGTAGGCGTTGCCGTGCAATTCCAGCGAGCCGATGGTCTGCTCGAAGAGCTCGAAGCGGCTGGTCAGCGGATTGGGATTGCTCAGCAGCCGTTCCAGCGGGTGATTTTCGACGCCGACGCGCTTCTCGCCAGCGAGCCGATAAACTTTCAGCGGCACGAGCGCGCCGGCTTCGGCGATGCGGTTGATGGCGATGTAGACCCAGGGCGAACCTTCGTAGACGCGAGCGCTCTGGAGTTCGAGCGGCGGACTGAGGTTGTGGCTATTGTGCGCCGCTACCCGTTCGATATGGGGGGCGCGCGGACGCAGGCGATCGCGGCGGGCGCGGAAAAAGTCGGTGAGCCAGTTGAACATGCTTCGCTCCTTTGATTGGTCTGGGCGCAGGCTAGCACCGCGCGCGCCTCAAAGGGCGACTATACGTTCTCGCGAATTAAGACGATGTAGGGGCGAGCTATCAGGTCGCCCGCGCGCAGAAGTGTCCAACCCGGCACAGTGTTGCCATCCTTGCGAAGCTGAATATTGTTAGCCAAATGACAGTATCGGTGACAAAGAAATAAACGCGGAAACCTCCGCTCTTTCCACGTCCTGCTGAGCTATCTTTCATGCGAGCAGTCCAAAGGGGCGCCTCGTCAACACCAGAGACGCGCTGCCAGCTTGTGGCGATTCTTGCGCAGCTTCTTGAGCTGCCGATCAAAATCGGCTATTCTACGCACCGCCTTGGCCACCGGTCTATCCTTCAAGCAGATCGTCGACCAACTCAAGAGCCGGGCGACCTCCGCCCGCCGCGATTTCAGAGAAGCCGCGCTGAAAGCTCTCTTCTTGCGCCTTCTCATCCGAGTAGTCCTGAAAGACGCTATTCTGTCTCTGTTCCGGGTACAGGTGATAGATTGCTCGCACGAGTTCATTAAACGACATGCTCGTCACCCACCCAACTATTTGCCTTATTCCCGATTCCAGGTCTTCCGACAAATCTGACAGGCCGCACAGCTTGGTTGGGGCGCCAGGCGCCAAGCGGTATGAGGGGCGACTTCCCGTGCCAGCGAGCGCCTCTATCACTAGCCCGTCGCACAATCTGTCAAGATCAGTGTAAACATCCTGTGCGAAAGGTCCGTACATATACGGCCGAAATTGATAGAAATCGGATGGCACCTTCCCATCAAACTCCTCGCCGACCAAAAACACTGATTTCTGCAGCTGCACTCGGTCAAGACCATCTTCTCCCGCAGCTGCAAGAATGGCGATCAATATGCACTCTCTGCTCGCCATTTGCTCGCTCACATTACACCTCCCAACACCGCCTGCCAATCACAAACAGTATAGACAATACCAAATACACAGTCAAAAGTACGATTATCGCGGAGTCGTGTGTGTCGTGGATACGTCAATATCGCAAGGCAATTTCAGGGCGAGCCTTGGCTCGCTCGCCCGCCAATACGACGTCCGCGCACATTGAACTGTAGGGGTGACCCTTGGGTCTCCCTCAGCCAACAATTCGCGCCAAGCCAGGGCGAGACAAGTCTCGCCCCTACGAATTGTATTAGCGGGCCACGAGCGCAAATCTCAACATCCAAAGCCCAGCGCCAGAATGACATCGCGCACCACCGGCAGCTCGCACCAGAGATTGAGCACATCAATCAAGGTCAAGGCGATGAAAGCGAAGCAGACGAATACCAAGACGAAGAAGACGAAACAGCCGAGGATGAGCCAGGGCGATGTGCCGCTGCTCTCTTCGCGCGCGGCGTAGGGATCGTAGTCGTAACCCGGGTAGCCTTGAGGCGGCGCCGGCGGCATCTGATAGCCGGCTTGCTGCTGCGGATAGTAGCCCGGCGGCGGCGCGGCTGCCTCTTCGGTATAAGTGGGGTATGCGGGCTGCTGCGGTGGGGGAAACTGCTCGCCGTCCGGCGCGTAGGGATCGGCCGCCGGCGGGGGCGCCTCACCCAAGCCATAGTCGACGGGAGGCGGCGTATAGCCCGGATCGGGCCTGGGCAGGGCTGGCTCGACCGGCGGGGCGGGCGCGGGCGCTTCCATGGCGAGCGGCGGCGCGTCTCCCGGCGCTCTGACGCGCTCAAGCGCCAATGTGACCGTCTCGCCCAAGCCAATCATGTCGCCGTTTTGCAGCGGCGTCACGCCCGATACGCGCTTGCCATTGACGAAAGTGCCATTGGTTGAACCGAGATCTTCAATCGTCAAGGTGTCGCCCGCGAGCATCAGGCGCAGGTGATGACGGCTCGTTTCGCGGTCGTTAATCACGATGTCATTGCTGATATCGCGGCCCAGCGTGGTGACATCTTTGCTGACTTCAAAGGCGTGGTTGGGCTGCGGACCCCGGCGGACAACTAGACGCAAGCTGTCATTCTGCTGCATGATTCCCTCCCCAGTCAGCGAGCCGCGCTGTTCCGCTGTGATGTCATGCTCGCGTTCAACCGCCCGGCGAGCTAACCGGACATTAGAAGGCTAATTATAGCAAAACTCGCCGTCAATCATTCTCGCATTATAGCTTGTTTTGTCGCCGGCTGAGAATCAGGATTGCGCAGACGCGCGCGCATTGGCGCCCCTTGGGCTGGGCAGCCAGAGGTCGAGAAAAGCCAAGCCATCGACCCATTCGCCTGCGTAAACGATTTCCCAATGCAGATGCGGAGCGCTGCTGCGGCCTGTGTTGCCGCTGAGACCGATGACCTGCCCGGCTTCCACGCGCTGGCTCCCGTGCACAAGCAGCTCGGAAAAATGCGCGTAACCGGAGAAGATGCCGAGCCCATGATCGATCAAGACATAATTGCCGCGGAGTTCTAGCGGACCCGCGAAACGCGCCTCGCCAGCCGCCAGCGCGCGGATGGGCGTCCCGCTCGGTACATTTTGATCCCAGCCGGTATGGCGCGTCCGCCGCTCGTTATTCAATACGCGAAAGGCGCCGAAGGGCGTCGTCAGTTCACTGGCATGCGGCAATTCGAAGCCGGTCGCATCCCAGAGCGGCTCGGCGGCGGAGATGGCTGTCAGCGCGTCCAGCCGAGCATATTCCCGAGTCTCAATCTCGGCGCTTGCCAGATAGGCGCGCTCGCCAGTCAGCTTGAGCGCTTGCGTGATGAAGCTCGCTGCCTGGAGCCGCAGTTCACGCGCGAAGATCACATCGCCGGCGTCGCCTTCGACCAGCACAGTCAGCGTGTAAGTTCCCGCTGCCGTGTTCATGTCGGCCGCGACAAGGGCGTATTGCGCCTCATCGTCGCCAGCGAAGAAGGGAAACACTTTGCCGCGAAACTCCGCTGATGCCTTCAAGATGCCGCTGCCGCTCAAGCGCAGGAGCCCGATGCCCCCGGGCTTCAGGGACGCGAAGTACGTTTCAAGCCGCAGGCCCGACTCGATCTGTACCGATGACGGAATCGGACGCGGTTCGCTTTGGAAGATCGGCGAAACCTCGTTCTGCGCGGAAGCGACAAAGCTCAGAATGATAAGAACATGGCATAGCGTCAGCCGAAGGGGTCTCATAACGCGCTAAAGGATTCGCGAATGTTCACGGTCATTTTGACACTGTCTCTATGATACGCGCCGCTGGCGGATCCAGGTAGCGGGTAATCTTCTCGCCGTGGCGGGCGACCAACCTCACTATTGTCGCGTGACCAACCACATTTCGTACGGGCGAGCCGGTCGCAGGCTTCGGCAGATCGATGTTGGCTGGGCGATGAGCGCGGGCGACTCACAGAGTCGCCCCTACAATTCGATCTAGCGCGGGCGGGCAGCGAGATTCCTCGACGGAGTGGTATACTCTCCCCAGTCATTCATCAGACGAGGACGCGAGGCGCATGACGGCAGACGACAACCGAAGGATCCTGAATTATTTGCGCGAGAATACCGAGGATATGGTGGCCGACTTGAAGCGCCTGATCGCGCTGGAATCGCCAACCACAAACAAAGGCGCGGTCGATGAACTCGGACAGGCGCTGGCACAGGAACTGCGCGGGCTGGGCGGCGCAGTCGAGGTCATAGCCAAAGCCGAGGTCGGCGATGTTTTGCGCGCGCGCTGGAACCCGGGCGCCGGCGGCGTCGTCATCATGAGCCACATGGACACGGTCTGGGATGTGGGCGCGGTGGCGGGCCGACCCACGCGCATTGAGGGCGACCGGCTCTACGGTGTCGGCGCGATGGACATGAAGGGCGGCATCGTCATCGCGCTCTGGGCGCTGCGGGCGCTGCGAGCGCTGGACCTTTTCCCCGATCAGCCCATCACCTACCTGCTCAACTCCGATGAGGAAACTGGCAGCCGCCACTCAGCCGGCGAGATCGAAAGCGAGGCGCTGGCGCATCATGTCGTCTTCGTGACCGAGCCGCCCCAGGACGGCGCCTACAAAACCCAGCGCAAAGGCGTCAGCCATTACACCGTACGGGCGGAGGGACGGGCGGCGCATTCCGGCGCTGATCACGCGCGCGGCGTCAACGCGATTGAGGAGCTGGCGCATCAAGTGCTGGCTGTGCAGGCGCTGACGGATTACGACATCGGCACGACCGCCAACGTCGGCGTCATCAGCGGCGGCACGCGCGCCAATGTGGTGCCGGCGGCCGCCCAGTTTGAAGTCAATGTGCGCGCCTGGACGCGGGTCAATCAGCAGGCAATACATGAGAAAATGATGAACCTGCGAGCGGTTCACCCCGAAGCGAAAGTCGTCGTGGAGGGCGGGGTTGGCGTCCCACCGATGGAGCGCAGTCCCGAGATCGCGGCGCTCTTCCAACGAGCGCAAAAGCTGGCGGCGGCGCTGGGCATCGCGCTGGAAGAGGGCCGCACGGGCGGCGGTTCCGATGGCAACAAGACAGCGGCGCTGGGCGTGCCGACGCTGGATGGCATGGGCATGGTCGGCGATGGCGGGCACGCGGTGAACGAATATGGCGAGATCTCGTCCCTGCCGGAGCGGGCGGCGATCATGGCGGCCATGCTGCGGGAGCGATTGTAAAGCGAACTGTGCAGGAGCCTTTTATGCAAAGCATAGCCCTGGTAACCGGCGCGCCAATCGAGGCATCGGGGAGGAAGTCTGCCGGCAGTTGGCGCAGAGGGGCTGCCTCGTGCTGCTGACGGCGCGCGATTTTCAGAAGGCGCAACAAGCCGTCGCCGAACTGAGCCACGACAGCGTAATTCCGCTGCAGCTTGACGTCACTGACGACGCCAGCATCCGGCGCGCGGCCGCCGAAGTTGAAGCGCGTTACGGGCGTCTCGACGCGCTGGTCAATAACGCGGGCGGGCATTACGACTATTGGCAGACGGTGCTGGAAGCTGACTTCAAGACGGTGCGCGAAGCGGCCGAGACCAACCTGTATGGACCCTGGCGCGTGACGCAAGCCTTCGCGCCATTGCTAAAGAAGAGCGGGCAGCCGCGCATCGTGAACGTCAGCAGCGGAGCGGCCGCGCTCAACAGCCTGGGCGCGGGTCCGCCGGCGTATATCGCCAGCAAGGCGGCGCTCAACGCGTTGACGCGCATGCTGGCGGCCGAGTTGGCTGAGGACGGCGCGCTGGTCAATGCTATTTGTCCGGGCTGGGTGGCGACCGACCCGAACAACCCCGGCGGGCGGCCGATTCCCGAGGGCGCGGCTGGCATCGTCTGGGCGGCGCTGCTGCCCGATGATGGCCCTACGGGCGGTTTCTTCCGCGATGAGCAGCCGCTGGAATGGTGAGGCAGTGAGATGATGAGCGGCGATACTGGGTTCAATCGGCAGGAAATACAAGCGTTGGTTTCTGAACGCGTTTTCCAGCGTGGCGAAGAGCTGTATAACTTAGGCGCCGTCTTCGCGCTCGCGCGCCGCGGCGACAAGATTTCCGCTCGCTGCCAAGGCTCCGGACCCCTGCCCTATCGTCTATGGGCGCAACTGAAGGACGGCGAAGTCATCGACGCCGGCTGCAGCTGCCCATACAACTGGGAGCCCTATTGCAAACATATCGTCGCTCTGCTGCTAACACACTTGCATCAGCCGCAAGCTTTTGAGCCGCGGATGACATTGCGCGATCAACTCATGTCACGCGAGAAAATTGATTTGGTTCACATCATTGAAGAGATGATAATACTCCGCCCCGAGCTCGAAGACATTGTTGAGGTCGCGGCCGGCGACATTTCCTCAAGTCAGTTGACAGATCCGCAAGTTATTCGCCGCGAATTAAAACCGTGTTTAGAGTTCAGCGGCGAATGGATGGACCAGGTTGCGGAAAACAAGGTTTACGAACTCACCCGCCTGGGCAGCCGCTTTGCGCAGCGCGGCGATAATGCCCAAGCCATTAAAATCTATTGCGCTATTCTCGATGAATGTAACGCCCATGACTATCCCACGGATGATGAAGGGCAATATGTTGAGGCGATTAACAGCACTGTTGACCATTTGAAAGAGGCTATTTCTCAGCTCGATTTCGCTCAACACGAAGCTTTGCGCCAGAGCGCGCTCAATACGCTAGTCGATACATTGGTATGGGATATCGAGTTTGGCGGGATCGGATATGGTTATGAAGCGGAAGACCTTATTCTGGAAATGGCGCAATCAGTGGATATTCCCCGCATTCGCGAACACGTTGGCATAGTCGCCGATCGTGAAAGAACAGAAAAAAGCTTCAGCAATTGGAAGACTGAGGCTTATGAAAGTTTTTTGCTGAAATTAGACGAGATCGATTCGACCGATCCAGAGGAGACGCTCAAGCGCCTTCAAGCAAAAGGGTTGTATTACCTATACGCCAGCAAATTGCTTGACTTAAAGCGCTATGAAGAGGCTGCTGAAATCATAAGCGCAAAACTCCAACCTTCGCCCCAATTGCAGCGCGGGCTGGATTTGCTCATCGAGCATCAGCAGAACCATGCGGCGATTCAACTGGCGGAGGCGGCGCTGGAAAGCGACTATGACGCCCGGATCGCGAAATGGCTTATCGACTTGCATCGGCAGCGAGATGATGAAAAATCGGAGTTTCGCTGGCAGTTAAATCGGATGCGGCAGGATCCGCATATCGACCATTATGACAGTTTGAGCGCAGTATCCGAGTCGCTCGACCTCTGGCGAGTTATCCGCCCGCAGGTCATCAGCGAACTCAAAGAAAAGGCGGACTACGAAATGCTTGCCCTGGTCTATTTGCATAATGAAGACTGGGATTTGGCTTGGGAAACATTAGCGAAAGTTTCTGTGCCGCAAGGTCACCATCCCTCCGCTTTCTCCTATCGTCTTGACTTCACCGTGGCGGAAGCATCGCGGGAGGCGAAACCAGCGCTCGCTATCCCAATATATGTAAAATACGCCCGCGCCGAGATTGGGCGCAGAAATCGAAAATGCTATGCCGCCGCCGCTGAATTGTTGGGGGAAACCCGCGAGATGTATCGGCAAATGAACGATACGGCAAGTTGGCAAACGCTGATTGACGATTTGCGCGAAGAGTTCGCGCGCCTGCCTGCCTTGCAGGATGAACTCGACAAAGCGAACTTGTAGCGCGGCCATGAAAATTCTGAATTGGAATACGCAGGCGGACCGACATCGCGTCGGTTCCGACAAGCTGAAGAAAATTAAAGAACGCGTCGCCGCTTATGACGCGGATATCATCTGCTTGACAGAAGCCTATCCGGAGGCGATGCCAGATCGCAAGCGGACGATTGCCAGCGAGTTATCAGACTGGAGAAATCCCGAAAAAACGCGGCGCGCGCAAAGTGCTGCTTTGGAGTCGATTCGGCTGGTCGAATGTGGATACCTTAGGCGCGCGGAACATGCCGCCAGGACGATTCATCAAGGCGACTACCTCCGTGCAGGGCGAGCATTGGACGATTGTTGGCATGTGCATCCCCTACGCGCATTATCGAAATCATGCGAAATGGGGTGATCAAATAATGGCATATTGGGGTGGCGCATGCGAATATCTCGATAGGCTAAGGGAAGAGGTCATGCCCGGTTTGGTCCATGAAGATTACCGGCAATATGTGAAGGAACCGGTGCGGACGATCCTGCTTGGCGATTTTAATATGCAGATCCCAGCCTTCAATTATCCTTACAAGGACAGCGCCGTCAATCAAAAGCGGCAAGCGACTTTCGACGGCTGGTTGATACCCACCGCTGGCATCAGCCGCCACTTCAGTGACCACATCGCCATGTCCACAGAATTGCGGGTCAGCTCACTAAGCTATATCAGCGCTTACGACATCGACGACACGCAACTGAGCGACCACAACGGCGTCGTCATTAATGTTGCACACCGGCCGGATTGAGAGGTCACAGATCCTATGAAATTCGCGCCCTTCAAAATCGAAAACTTTTTCCGCCAGCACGAGTTCAGCGCGCCTTATGGCATCAGCCAATCGGACAGCGAGCCACTGACGCTGGACGAGTTATTGACTTACGCGAGCCCCGAACGCCGCGAACAATTCGAAACGCTCTGGCTGGGTTACACCGAGACGCAGGGGCATCCCGAATTGCGCCACGCCATCGCCCAGATGCACGCCGGCTTAAGCGCTGCTGATGTCATCGAAGTTGTGCCGGAAGAAGGCGTCTTCCTGCCCATGACCAGCTTGCTCAACCCGGGCGATCATGTGGTGGTGATGCAGCCCAGCTTTCAGTCGCTTTGGGAGATCGCGCGCGCGACCGGCTGCGAGCTCTCGTTTTGGCATCAGCGGCGGATGGTAGACGGCTGGCGTTTCGATATCGACGAGCTGGAGCGTCTGCTGCGCCCGGACACCAGGATGCTGGTCATCAACTTCCCGCACAATCCCAGCGGCTATCTGCCAACTTGCGCCGATTTCGAGCGCATCGTCGAGTTGGCGCGGCGGCGCGGCCTGATCCTCTTTTCCGATGAGATCTACCGCTTCACCGAACATGACGAGCGCCTGCGCTTGCCCTCGGCTTGCGAGTTGTACGAACGGGCGATTGTGCTCGGCGGCCTGTCGAAATGCTTCGGGCTGCCTGGTCTGCGCGTCGGCTGGCTAATCACGCGCGACCGCGAGCTCAGCCACGAGTTGCAGGAGATGAAAAGCTATACGACCATTTGCGGCAGCGCGCCGGCCGAGATTCTGGCTTTGATCGCACTGGAGAATCGCGAGGCGCTGACAAGGCGCAGCATTGAAATCGTTAAAACGAACATCAGCCACTGCTGCGACTTCTTCGGCCGCTACGGCGATCTATTCTGGATCGCGTATCCCGATTGCGGCACGATAACGTTGGCGGAACTGAAAGCCGAAATGTCGGTGAGCGATTTCGCCGCGGCGGCGATTCGCGCTGCGGGCGTGACGGTCTTGCCAGCCGAGGTCATGCACATTGATGGCAATTACTTCCGGCTGGGTTTGGGTCGGCGCTCGCTGCCCGAGGCGCTGGAAGCCTTGGAGCCGGTCATCAAGGACTGTTTCCGCTAGCGCGGCCAGTATGTGACAAACTGTAGTGACGACCCGTGGCTCGCCCACCGCAACTGGTACACGCAAAAATGCGAATTGCTGGATCCCCTGCGGCCCACATACGAAGGCGCCGCCGAACCCATCACGCTAAATCGGGAGCCGGGACCCGAATTCCGCTGAGGGCGTAGAGCTTCGCGTTTCGAAACTCGAAAACGAATCGCGCGCTCTTGCCGCGCAATGTCGAGGCTTGCCGGCCGCGCCAGCCCAGTTCGCAATTTGCGCCGCCTTGCGTGACGGGCTGGCAGTCGGCGAATCCATAGCCGTCTATGGGATCGCCGCCGGCGTCTGTTTTCTTCCAGAAGCTCATATTCTCGATTATATTCGCTTTAGCGCTTCAACTCCGTAATCATGTGACTCGAGCGGATCTGGCTGGCGCCATCCGCCCAGTCCGGTCGGCGGCCGCCTTCAAAGTTGCGGAAGTAGGGCGCGCCAATCGCCTCCGCGCGGGCGGCCGCGAAGAGCTCGCCCGGGATGCTGTAGACGATTGAGGCGTAGCGCTCCGGCACGTGGCGCGGGATCGGCAGCAGCGTATCGACGTAGCGCCGGACCTCGCTCGCGTCTTCAGTCGCGACCAGCGCCAGCGGCCTCCCGATGCTCTGGGCGGCGCGCGCCACTTCAGCCATGCGGTCGGCATCAAAGCCGTTGGCGCAGAGCAGGATTGTCGGGATATTCGTCGCCTCAACGAAGTACTGCAAGTGCGACCATTCTTCGGTCTCCTGTGCTAAAGCCGAATCGCCGCTGGCTTCCAGCACTTTGGCGGCGCTGAACATGGCGACGCCATAGAGCGGTCCCGCGCCGACGAATTCGTAAAGCGGCGCGTGACGCCAGGCTTCGACCAGCTCCGCAACGATCGGCTCGCAAACTTGAATCGTCTCCTCGATGACATCGGCCAGCTCGACCAGGGCAGCGCGTTCGGCATCGGCCGCGCGCGTAATCAATGCGCCGCGCGCCTCGCCGATGCGCAGCGCCGCCAGCAGCAGCGCGATCTGCGAAGCCAGATAAGAGCGGACGCCGGGCACAACCATGCCAGCCAGTTCATCCGGCAGGGGCGGCACGGCTGTCTCGAACAACTTGTCGGCGACGCCGTTCAGCGGTCCGGCTGGATTGCCGGTCAAAGCGACGGCGGTCGCGCCAGCCAGACGCGCCATATCCAGCGCTTCAATCGTGCGGCTGACCTCGCCGGAGACCGACACGCCGATGACCAGATTGGTCTTGGGTCCGGTAGCGGGCAGGTAGCCGGCTGTGTAGCGGCTGAAGGGCAGCGAGCTCAGCGCCTGGGTTGGAACGCCAGTCAGCTGATGAAAAGCCAACTCGGCGCCGACCGGGGCGTGGTGGCTGTCGCCGCAGCCGACCAGGTAGATACGCTTGACCGACGCGCAGGTCTCGAAGTCGAAGGCGCGGCGGGCGGCGGCGTCGAAGGGTTTGGCGATGGCGCGGACGAGCGCGGGCAGGGTGTCGATCTGCTGATGCATGGGCGAGCGTGCGGGCATGGGGGTTGTCCTTTGCGGCGGGTGGCTAGATTTGGGATTTTAACCACAAAGACACGAAGGGCACAAAGGAATTTGCCACAGCCGCTCGCAAGTCAGGACACGGCTCACACAAAATAGCGAACCCGCAATAGTCGGATTCTGTAGGGGCGTTTCGCCGAAACGCCCGCCAAAACGATAGGATGTCTTCGGGGGACTCACAAAGTCGCCCCTATCTTGTCATGTTGTTCGGGAGGTTCCGCAAAAGAGAGGCATGGAAGCGCAGCAATTTTTCCGCGAAGAATCACGTAGACACTGACCGCTGACAGATAGTATCATGGATTCCCTGGAAGCGAGGGACACTAGATTGGGAGGACATGCCATGGATATGATGCCGCTGGTGAATCCGGTCCGGTGCGCCGCAAAAAAAGTATCTTTCACCAAAAAGTATGCGCGCGTCTCACTCGCGGATGGCCGTGTGATTAGCCTTCCGTTGAAGTTCTATCCGCGCCTGCAGAAAGCCACCGACTCGCAACGGAAGAATTACGAGTTGTTTGGTCTCAACATCTATTGGGATGAGTTGGACGAAGGCATTGACTTAACTGCCATGCTTACTGGAATGTACCGTCGTCGGGAGAATGTGGAGCCGGTGCGCTAAGCTTAAGTGTCGCCCGCCACTCCGCCATCGTCTTGGCCCCGTGCTTTCGTTGCAGTGCGTGCCGAGGCAGAGCGAACGGGCCGCGCCAACAGTCATCTCCCATGGCAGTGGGGGGGACCGAGAGGGTTGACTGCAGGGGTAGCCCCTATAGTGTTTGCCGGATGAACGCCGGTATCCAATGCGCCGCCGATACGATATCGTCCAGCGCCGCCGTCTCCTCGGTCGTATGCGCGTTCGCGACGATGACCCCGCTCAAACCCAGACAGCGCGACCACGCCGCCAGCAGCATATCGTCGCTGCGCGAGACATAACTGTAGTTGAGACGAACCGTGCCAGGTCGCTCTCGATTGACTGCGCCAGCGAGCCTCTCCGCCATTTCTTGATAATCCAGCGGCACGACCGAACCGCGCCCATCGCCGGAGACGAAGGCATGAGAAGCGCCCAAGCCGAGGATATGGCCCGCGGCTTCGTCGACGTTGTGGCCATCGATATTCATGAAGCCGAGACGCGGCGCTTCAAGGCTATGCGCGAGACGCAACGCGCCTTGCCCGAAGAGACCGACCGGCGGTCCCTCTTCCTGGTCAGTGAAGGCGAAGAGGATACGGCGGTCCGCGATGGCGTCGGCGGCGTACTCCTGCAGAGCGCGGGCGCTGAGCAAAGCGAGCAGCACTCCGACCGCGTTGTCCAAGCCCGTACCGATGACCAAGGCATCGCGTAGCCGCGGCGTCGTTTGCATCATCACGGTGTCGCCCGCGCGCATTTCACCAGCGCCCGTCTCAAATGTGATCCGATAGTCTCCCTGGCGCGCGTCAAAGCGAAGGTTGCCTGAGGCTGAGATCGTCACGTTCTCATCGACGCATCGCAGCGCGACTGCCTCGCAGCAATAGCCATCGCCGGGCACGCGGATGGCGCAGAGCGGATACAGGGTCGACTCGGCCAGGTTGCGCACGCGGAAGCAGGGCCGGTCCATGTGCGCCGTTATCAGCAGATCAAGCGGCGCCGCCGGGTCGCCGATTTCGACGGCGAGGTTGCCAGTCGAGTCGCCAGGCGCGCTGGCCAAGCCCAACTCGTGCGCGAGCGTTTGGATCGCTTCGCCGACCGTGCCGGGCAGCAGGCAGCTGTTGGCGGGCGCGGGCGCGGCCAGCAGTCGTGCTAGCGCGGCGAAGATGGCGTCGCGCGAGACGGCCGGGTCGGCGCTGATATGGGCGAGCAGGTTCGCGAGTTGCGCAATCATCACAGCTTTCTTCATCACAATACTACGATTTGTAGGGGCGACATATTATGTCGCCCGTCATCCATGCGCGCGCCAGCTAGCGGGCGACCTGGTAGCTCGCCCCTACGAAGCCCTTATGAGGACAGCGCATTGACGAATAGCTCGTAAACGCCGTCGGTGTCCAGCGCCTGGATGATGTTGACGTTGGGCGGACGCCCGCTGATATGGTTGTAATCGATGACGGTCTGCCCGCGCGTTTGCGCCCCGTTGAGCTCGACCGTCGTGAAAAACTTGCCGCTTTGACGGACCAGATCGGGACGCAGCGTGATGGCCATCGCCAGCGGATCGGGCAGCAGGTAGGCCGGTCGGTGGAAAATTGTTCGCAGACGTTGCGCCGTCTCCTGCGAGATGGCGCGGAAGAAGCGTCCCGCGATCGTATCGATGGCGCAAAGTGCGTTGAACTTGTCCCAGGCGAAGCCGTGCGCGAGGGTCGTCTCCCAGCTGAGCATCGTGGCGTCGTCAAATGCGTCCAAGGTGATGGCGGCCGCCTCCGGATCGGTCCAGATGTTGTATTCGGCTGTGACGATCGGCGTGTTGCCATGAGCCGCAATCGTGCCGCCCATGAAAACGAATTGCTTGATCCGCGCCGGGAATTCGGGATCGAGGCGAACGGCGGCGGCGATATTCGTCAGCGGACCCAGCGCGATTAGGGTCAGCTCCCCCGCGTATTCGCGCGAGAGGCGCAATAGCGCAAGCACGGCGTGCTCGTCTTCAATCGTTCGGGTGAGGGCGGGGCGATCGCGATAATTGCCCAGTCCGTCGCCGCCATGAAACTCGGCCGCGTCCTCCCATTCCGATATCAGCGGGCGGTCGATGCCGGCGTAGACGGGTACGGCGCGCTGCATGATTTCGAGGATGGTCAGCACATTGGGATTGACCTGGCGGATGTGCACGTTGCCAGTCAAAGTGGTGATGGCGAGGACTTCCACGCCGGGCTGCGCCAGGGCGAGCATGATGGCTTGGGCGTCGTCGACGCCGGCGTCCGTGTCGATAATCAATTTCATTTCGAGGACCTCTTTATAAAGATGTCATTTATGTTCGCGGTATTTAACCACAGAGTGCGCAGAGTACACAGAGATTCTTTTAAGCCCCTCGCATTCAGCGATTTTGCTCACACAAAAAACGAACCTAATCCAGTGTGTCGACCGTAGGGGCGTTTCGCCGAAACGACCGCCGTAGCGAAAACCTGCGATTTCGGGCGAGCCGCCAGCTCGCCCCTACAGATTACCGTTGACCGAAAGGAGGAGGTTTTGCCGAAACGCGGCAAAGGCGGTTATAATAGCGCCATCAGAATTCTATCTGATTCAACGATCACAAATGTGGAGGAACGAAATGAATAAGTTACGTTTGCTGCTCGCGGTGACGCTGGTCTTTATGCTGGCATTCACCGCCGTCGCCCAGGACGAGCCGCTGAGAGTCGTATCGGTCATCAACGGCACGCTCGGCGACAAGTCCTTCTTCGATAGCGCGCAACGCGGCATGGACGCGGTCGCCGACGAATACGATCTCGAGATCGACACGGTCGAGCTCGGCATCGACCCGGCCAACTGGGAATCGGGCTTGCTGGATGTCATGTCCGATACCGATTCTTACGACATTTTGATCGCCGGCACCTTCCAGATGATCGACTTCATGGCTGCCAACGCGCACAACTATCCGGACAAGTACTTCATGTTCTATGACGCGCCGATGCCCTATGACGATGCGGATGTCTGCGTCGACGGCTGCGCCAACGTCTATTCGATGACCTATGCGCAGAATCAGGGCAGCTTCCTGGCGGGCGTCTACGCGGCCGCCATCACCACCAGCATGATGGAGGGCACGAACGACGCGCCCATCATCGGCGCGGTCGGCGGGCAGCAGATCCCGGTGATCGACGACTTCATCGTCGGCTACGAGCAGGGCGCTTGCCTGGTCAATCCGGAGTCGCAGAGCATCGTCCAGTACGCTGGCAGTTGGAACGACCCGGCGCGCGGCAAGGAAATCACCTTGGCGATGTATGAGCAGGGCGCCGACATCGTCTTCCAGGTCGCTGGCGGCACCGGCGTTGGCGTCTTTGAAGCGGCGCAGGAGCAGGGGCATTATGCCATCGGCGTCGACTCGGATCAGGCGGTCATCGTCGCTGAGACCGACCCCGACCAAGCCGAGCGCATCCTGACCAGCATGTTGAAGAATGTCGACAACTCCATCTTCCGCGCCATCACCTTGCACCTCGACGGCGAGTTGCCCTACGGCGAGTCCGAGAGCTTGGGCATCCCCGAGGGCGGCGTTGGGCTGGCAAAGAACGAATTCTACGATATGGCAACGTCTGACGATATCAAGGCGATGGTGGAAGCGGCTGAAGCAGCGGTCGTCGCTGGCGATATCGAAGTGCAGACCGTCTTCACCAGCGAGGACATGATGGCGGCGGTTGGCACGGCTTGCGCTGATATGCCGACGGCCGGCATGAGCATTGACGATCTGATGATGGACGATATGTAGTCCATCCTCAGAATCCGCAACCGATTGTAGGGGCGAGCCTTGGCTCGCCCTTATTGCCAGGCGCCTAACGTTGAGGACCAGCCGCTGGCTCGCCCCCTACACGCGTCATCTTGGTTGCGCGGGCTCATATTGGCGCTGTTGGCGATGTGCTAGAATGCACGGTGTGCGGACAGCGTGGAGGGCGATCGTATGAAAAAGCCATTGGAGAAGGAATACGAATACTACCTCACGATCCGGGAGGAGTTGGCGCGGGAACATCACGGGAAACTGGTCGCGATCAAGGGTCGAGAGGTGCTCGGAATCTTTGAAGATTACCGGGCCGCTGCTAACGCTGTTTATGTTGAGCATGAATATGGCACAGTGCTCATGCAGAAACTCGGCCGTGACTACGAGATTGTTCCTACCTTCATCGCAGTCTTGGATTCCTAACGCTTTGATGACGCCAAATAAGGTCGGCTTTACAATCAACGCCGAGTGATAGCAGTTCAAACCAGACTAGTCTCATAATGAAATGCCCTTCAATTGGTGAACAGCCGAGAAGTATATTGTATGAATAGCGGCGTAATCTACTCCCACCGAGTCAGAGACTTGGAATACCAGGTCATCTGTGGAGACAGCGACGCAGAACTTGCTGCGATGGCGCCTCGCTCTGTAGATTTGGTAGTCACTTCACCGCCATATTTTCAGCAACGAGAGTATAGCGAAGAGGGGCTTGGAAACGAGGAAACTGTTGAACAGTACCTTGAAAGCATAGTGACGACCTTCGCGAAGGTCGTGCGTGTCATGAAGCCGACGGGGAACATCGTCTACAACATGGGCGACAAGATCATTGATGGAAGCATGCTGCTAGTTCCCTATCGGTTTGCTCTTAAGGTGCTTGAAGATTTCAGTCTGCGACTAGTAAATGACATTACATGGGTCAAATCCAATCCGACGCCACACCAGTTTTCTCGCCGGTTAATTGCGAGTACAGAGCCGTTTTTCCATTTCACGCTCGGTCGAGACTACTACTACGATAGAAAGGCTTTTCAACGCTCTGAACGCAAAAGGCCCTCAAAGCCAACCAAAAAACTCGGCGGGAAGTATCGGGAACTAATTGAATCTTCAAGTTTGAGCCAGTGTGAGAAGGATGGGGCGCATCAGGCTTTGGACGAAGTGATTGAAGATGTGCGAAAAGGCAGGATTCACAGCTTTAGGATGAAGATTCGTGGCATTCACGCGCCCGCTTACGGCGGTCAAGAAGGCGGCCGAAAAATGCGCATTGAGCGATATGGATTCACCATCATTCGTATCTCAGGCGAACCATTGAAAAGAGATGTTATTGAGAATCCCGTTGAAAGTCTGCCTGGAAATGGTCATCCCGCTGTCTTTCCAGTGAAAGTTATCAGAGAGTTGATACGATTGCTTTGCCCGGAAGGCGGGAAGGTCTTAGATCCCTATCTTGGCAGCGGCTCGACGATGGTAGCGGCTCTGCTTGAAGGTCGAAGCTGTGTCGGAATTGATATCAGTCGCGATTATTGCATTGACGCGCAAGAACGCATGCGGAATACATTGGGCGAATCGGCCGCGCCTGTGATGGAGCGTCTCTTGTGACAGCGCAGCATCGCGGTCAGGAGCTTTTAGAGAAAATCTATCAGGAAGCCGTGGTTTCTTATGAAAATGATGGGCCCGCGCCAGGGATTGCTGACGCGGAGGAGCGTCACCTCCAGACAATTATACAGAATCAAGAGAACAGGAAGGCGGCAGTCGCGGTACTGGTCACATTGCTGCTGAAGAAAATCTTGAGCCCGAGTCAGGATATTCGTCTCCACCGTGCGGAATTCGATGGCGGTTTCAGTGGTCGAAGGCTTGACACGCAAGTAGTTACACCTTTCCTACGATCCAAGCAGTTCCCAAGTATGAGCGAGTCAGGTTGGCTGACTCGATCCTTTGAGCAGTCCCATCCATTTGACTTCGATTACCCCGGCAATATTACACCCAAAGTGTTGAAAAGGTCCTTTCTCTGCTTGATTGACGTTGCCCAGAGGCAAGGGGCAACCATTTCGGAGCGTTTCCTGCAAAGGTTATTCATCGGCTCGGTAGAGGCAAGGGATAAGAACACAAATCTCAAGCTCGCGCGTCCCGTTGACTTGTCAGTGTCGGAAGTCGTAGAGAAATTGCGACAGCATCATCAAGGCAAAACATCTGGCGCAGCGAGGCTTCCAGTTCTAGCCATACATGCGATTTTGTCCGTATTTACGAGAGAAACCGAAAGATACCGCAATCGTAAACTACTGCCACTTGAGTCGCATACAACTGCTGATTCCCGTTCACACCTTATTGGCGACATAAACATTCTGGACGCCGACGAAACTGTGTTTGAAGGATACGAGATAAAGCATAATGTGCCTATAACGTCGGAGTTGATTGAAACATCTTTCGATAAGTTACGGACGACCCCAGTGCAAAGGTTCTACATTCTTACTACCTATCCTCACCACAGTTATGACGAATTCAAAGAAGACATCCAGCGGGTCGCGCATACACACGGCTGTCAATTAATCGTTAATGGCGTCGATCGCACGTTACTGTATTATTTGAGGATTATCGGCAGCACCCGGTCCTTCATTGACGCTTATGTTACTCTCTTGGAATCCGATGAGGATGTAAACTTTCCGCTTAAAGAAAGCTGGAATCAGATCGTCGAGAGCGGTTAATATGCCCATAATCGAAACGCGCGGCATTCACAAGATTTACGGCAACGGCGTGCACGCCAACGACGACATCAACTTCGAGGTCGAGCCGGGCGAGATCCACGCTCTCGTCGGCGAGAATGGCGCCGGCAAATCCACCCTGATGAAGATCCTTTACGGGCTGGAGCAAGCCACATCGGGGCAGGTTTTCATCCGCGACGAAGAAGTCGCCATCGGCAACCCGCAGGACGCCATCGAGCGCGGCATTGGCATGGTGCATCAGAACTTCATGCTGGTCGACTCCTTCACCGTCGCGCAGAACATCATCCTCAACCGCGAGACGAAGCAAGGCATCCAAATCGATTTCCAGAGCGCTGTCAGTGATACCGAAGCGCTCTCCCGCGAATACGGCTTGACGGTCAATCCCAACGCCCGCATCGAGGACATCCCGGTGGGCATGCGCCAGCGGGTCGAGATCCTCAAGGCGCTCTATCGCGGCGCTGAGATTCTGATCCTCGACGAGCCGACCGCCGTCTTGACGCCCAGCGAAACGCAAGACCTCTTCGCCGCCATCCGCAATCTGGTCGAGGGCGGCAAAACGGTCATCTTCATCACGCACAAGCTGAAGGAAGTCATCGAGATTTCCGACCGCGTCACCGTCATGCGCGACGCTCGCAAGATCGGCACGGTGGAGACGGCTCAGACCAGCGAGCGCGAATTGGCGCGCATGATGGTCGGGCGCGAAGTCTTCATGCAGGTCGATCGGCCTGAGGTCACGCGCGGCGCGTCCGTGCTGCAAGTCGACGACTTGACCTACGCTGATGACAGCGGGCATCAACTGCTGAAACACGTGAGCTTCAATGTCTACCAGAACGAGATCCTCGGCATCGCCGGCGTCGAAGGCAATGGGCAGACTGAGCTGGCTGAGGTGTTGACTGGCTTGCGGCCGCCCACTACTGGCGAGGCTTTCATCAACGACGAGCAGATTCTGGGGCGCGGTCCCCGCTCGGTGCGCGAGCATCAAGTGGCGCATATCCCGGAAGACCGCTTGACCAACGGCGTCGCCTTGACCTCGTCCATCGACGACAATCTCATCATCGACCGCTATTATCGCGAGCCTTTCACGCGGCGCGGCTTGCTCAATATCGACTCGATTGTCGAGAACGGCGCGAACTTGATCCGCGAGTTCAACATTATCGCCCCGAACGGCGCCATTCCGGTTAATGCGCTCTCCGGCGGCAATATGCAGAAGGTGGTGGTGGCGCGCGAGCTGTCATCATCGCCCGAGCTGCTGATCGCCGCCCAGCCGACGCGCGGCGTCGATATCGGCGCCATCGAGTTCATCCATCAGGAGCTCGTCGACCAGCGCACCAACGGGCTGGCGATTCTGCTGATCTCGGCTGACCTGCAGGAAGTGATGAAGCTATCCGACCGCATTATGGTCATGTACGAGGGCGAGATCGTCGGCATCTTCCCCAATGACGAGAGCCTGACGGAAGAGCGCATCGGCTACTATATGCTGGGCGCGGAACGCCAGCCGGCGGAAGAAATGGAGCGATACGCATGACGGACACGCGCAAAGAAGCGCCGGATCAGCCCCTTTCGGGAGCGCCGCTCTTGCGAAAGCATCTGCTGCTGATCGTTGGCGGCGCGGCGGGCCTCATCGTCACTCTCTTCGTCATGAACACGCTCTTCGATGGCTCGCTGGAAAAGATGACCGGCACGACTGACTGGCGGAATATCCTGCTGGTGAACGCGCTGGTCGGCGCTTGCATCTTTCTCTTTGTGGTGGAGCTGCGGCGCGGGGCGATCCGCGTCTTGCTGACGGTGATTGTGGCGCTGCTGCTCGGCTTCCTGGTAACCTTCGTCTTCAACCTTGACGCGGCTGATCGTTTCGCGCGCGGCGAGTTCCGCGTGCAGGTCGTCTCCGACGCCGAGCCGACGGCGAATGACGATGTCGATCTGAGGTTCAATCGCGTGCGCGGCGGCGACTTCAACAAGCCGAATGTCGTCGAACCCCTGAGCGAGGTCGCCTGGACCTTCGCTGGCGCCGACGGGGATCTCGTCTCGCTGCTGGCATACGCCAAGAATCGACGCTCGGAAGTCGATCTGCTGGTCGAGCTGCGAGACGACGCCGGCACGGTTCTGGCGGCCGCGACCTCGGCGACTGAGACGCAAGTTGAAGAGAAATTCGACGATCTGGTCAGCGTGAAGGACGCCGTCATCGAGGGTTACGAGTTGCCAGCGGACGGCGTCTATACGCTCTACGCGAAGCCGGAAGAAATCGCCACGGGCACGGTGCTGTCGGAGGCGCTGAGCCAATCCCAGTTGGCCTTTGAAGCGCTGCTGCTGGGTCCGATCGAGCGGGTCAATCGCTGGGGGGTCTGGATTCAAGACGCCATCACGCTGATCCTGCTGGGCATGTCCTTCGCCATCGTCTTTCGCGCGCAGCAATTCAGCCTCGGCGCCGAGGGACAGCTTTACTTCGGCGCGCTCGTCTCCGGCATTATCGCCCTGAATTCGCCGCATGTGCCCGGCGTCATTCTCATCCCCTTCATCATCCTGGCGTCGGGCACAGCCGGCTTCGTCTACGGGCTGATACCGGGCGCGCTCAAAGCCTACCTGGGCGCCAACGAGTTGGTCTCGACCCTGATGCTCAACGTGGTCGCCACCCGTTTCTTCGAAATGGTGCTCAACTTCCAGCTGAAGCCGCCGGACGCCGGCTATGTCGCCTCGGCAAAATTCACCGAAAACGCCGTTTTGCCCGTCATCGTCGACAAAACGCAGGTGACGGTCGCTGTCTTTCTGCTGGTGGTTGTCGTCTTCCTCTCCTGGCTCTTGATCCGCCGCACGCCGCTGGGCTACGAGATTCGCATCATCGGCTCCAACCTGCGCTTCGCCAATTATGGCGGCGTCAACTCGCGCCGCACGATCATGCTGGTGATGGCGATCGGCGGCATCGTGGCTGGCTTGGCCGGCATGCACTTGGCCAATGGCATCCACCGACAATTGATCCTCAATATCTCCTTCGCGCTGGCTTTTGAAGGGGTGGTGGTGGCTTTGCTGGCGCGCTTGAATGTGCTGGTCGTGCCCTTCACTGGCTTGCTCTACGCCTATTTGCGGGCGGGCGCGCAATTCATGGAGCGCGACGCCAACGTCAGCTTTGAAGTCGTGCGCATGATCCAGGCAATCATTATCCTGTTGATCACGGCCGAGGCGCTGGTGACTTTCTTCCAGGCGCGCCAGAAGCGAGCCGATATTGATGAGACCGGGCATACGGTGGAATCACTGGAGGGCGCGGATGGTTGACCTTCGCCACTCGCAAGTCATAACTTGGCTCGAAAAAACAATGAACTCGCCAAAGCAAGAATATGTAGGGGCGAGCCGGTGGCTCGCCCGTCGATTTCTAAGTTGTTTGGCGCGGGCGACTCACCGAGTCGCCCCTACAGACGTCAATGGGTGGGATAGCAATGTTTGAAAATGTCATTGACGGGATTTTTAGCGCGGTATTCGTCGCCGCCATTCTGCGCGTCACCACGCCGATCCTGCTGCCCTCGCTGGGCGCGCTGATATCGGAGAAGGCGGGCGTGCTCAATATCGGCTTGGAGGGCATGATGCTCTCAGCCGCCTTCACCGGCGTAGTGGTCAGCGCTTATTCGCAGGACTGGTTCGGCTTTGAGACCGGCGTCGCTATTGGTCCCTGGCTGGGCTTGTTGCTGGGCGTATGCGTTTCGCTGCTGCTCGCGTTTGTCTTGGCTCTATTTCATCTGGATTTGAAGGGCGATCTCTTTCTCTCCGGCATCGCGTTGAACATCTTCGGCTCGTCGGCGACGGTCGCCATTATGTACGAATTGACCGGCGACCGCGGCAATACCAGCACGCTGGCGAGCCTGCAGATGCCCTTCATCCAACTGCCGGAGTTCTTCCGCGAGATCCCGCTCATCGGCGGCTTCTTCTTTGATGTATTCGACAATCAGAGCATGATGACCTGGGTGGCTTTCATCGCCGTTTTCATCGTCGCCTTCGTACTGTATCGAACGCCCTTCGGCATGCACCTGCGCGCGGTGGGCGAGAACCCGGAAGCGGCCGCCTCGGTCGGCATCAACGTCAAGCGGATTCGTTATTTCGCGCTGCTGATCAGTGGCTTCTTCGCCGGCTTGGGCGGCATCCACATCAGCATGGGTTATTTGCAACTCTTCCAGCGCGATATGACAAACGGGCGCGGCTTCATCGCCTTGGTCACGCCGTCGCTGGGCGGCGGGACGCCAGTTGGGACCATGATCGCGTCGTCGATATTCGGCTTCTTCGACGCCCTCGGCATCCGCATCGGCTCGCTGGAGATCCCCTCGCAGCTGCCGCAGTCGATTCCCTACTTCGCGACGGTGCTGGCGCTGGTCATTTACGCCTTGCAGCGGCGCATCTCCCAACGCGTCAGCGAGATGCGGACGGCTTCGGGCGCTGGCTTCGACGCCGCCTTCTGGGGCTCCATCCAGCGCATCAGCATCCTGCACATGCTGCTGATGATGGTGGCGGTCATCGGCGTGGTGACGAGCGGCGCGATCTTGTCAGCGCCCAACGGCTTCGGCGGCGCGGACACTGCTGTGCCGGCGGGCTTGCTCATCGGCGCGGCTTCGATAATCCTGTTCCTCATCGGATTGCCTTTCGTCCGCGATATCTTCAGCATTCAGCGCAACTGGAAGGCGAGCGCGCTGGTGACGATCCTGTCGCTGGGGATTTACCTGACGCTCTTCTTGACGCTCTTCTTCGAGCCGCTGCTGGCGCTGGGCATCGCGCTGGTATTGAGCGCGCTGGTCTGGTACATGATAGGCGGGCGCGTGTTGATGCGGGGGGACTAGTGTTCTGTTCACACTGAAGGCGCGCAGCAGGGGTCGGGAGACTTCAACTGTAACACTATGCCCCTTGTACCAGAAGCATGATTAGCGCGACAATGACGCCGGCGGTTATCGCTCCTAAAAACGCGATAACAGCGCCGAGAATCCATTTCATGTTATCCAGCTTGGTTTCGATGCGCGAGAGCGTGGGGCCAACTTCGCCTCTCTTCAAGTACTCTTCCGCCCGTGTCTCTACTCTGGTGAGACGGTCGTTCAACGCTGATTCAGCCATCGGTCACCTTGTTTGTCGCTTCTGTTCAGAACAACCATTGATGTATTATAACACAAATTGTATCAGCTGTTAATCACTCTGATAATTGACGAGTGAGGATGGAAAGAAGCATGAATTGCATCCGCGGCTACCTTGGCTCTCGTGAAGTAAATCCGCTTCTTTCATCATCCTTCTCCCTCCCGAGGTCTGAATCGGAGCTGTGATGTCCGTCATGCGCAACAAAATCCTCGGCTGCCTCTACGGGCAAGCGCTCGGCGACGCCTTCGCCATGCCAGCCCAAATCCACCCCGATGACACCGAACGCTGCTTCGGCTGGCTCGATAGCTGGCAAGCCGCGCCCGCCGACCACATCGTGCACGCCGGGCTGCCCGCCGGGCGCATCACGGACGACTCCGAACAAGCCTTCTCCATCGCGCAGGCCCTGATCGAGGCCGGCGGCGTTTCGCTTGAGGCGGCGGTCAGCGGGCTCACCGCCTGGTACGACCGCGTCGATGGCGACAATTCGCCCTACGTCGGTCCGAGCACACGGCGCGGAATGAACGCGCTCAAAGCCGGCGAAGACCCGCGAAAGACTGGCCTCTGGGGCGATACCAATGGCGCGCCCATGCGCATCGCGCCCATCGGCTTGCTCCATTCAGGCGATATCGATGGCGCGGTCGCCGACGCCGCCATCGTCTGCATGCCCACCCATTTCACGCAGCCGGCCGTTTCGGGGGCGGCGGCCGTGGCCGCCGCTGTTGCCCAGGCGCTGGTGGAAGACGCCTCGTTGGCTGATGTGATTGCCGCCGGGCTGCGCGGCGCCGAGCTGGGACGCGCCCACGGTCGCCGCTGGTTCGGCTGTTCCGTCGCCTTCAAGATCGAGGCGGCGCTGGCGATCGCCAATAGCGGTGATGACAAACGTTCAAAATTGCGGCGTATATTCGACGAAATCGGCGCGACCCTGAATGTGCCGGAGACGGTCGGCGCGGCATTCGGCCTGCTGGCAATGGCGGCGGGCGACCCCAAGGCGACAGCGATCCTGGCGGCCAACCTCTCGGGCGATGCCGATACCATCGGCGCGATCGCCTGCGCCATGGCCGGGGCATTCGCTGGCTTCAACGCGATCCCGGCGGACGATATCGCGGTGCTGGAAAGCGATGCGGTCTTCCAATCCTATGATGTGCGCGGCATCGCCGTCGGTTTGGAAGCCATGATTGCGAAATCGCCGGACATCGCCCAGGCATGACGAAGCGCCTGGCAACCGTCGGCGACCTGGTGGTTGATATCGTTCTGGATGCCCGCCTGCCAGTGCAAGCCGACGCCCATCAGACCTTGAAGCGGCTGGAATTTGAGGCCGGCGGCGCCTGCACGACTGTCCTGGCGGGGCGCAACATGGGGCTGGACGTTTCGGTTCTCGGTACTGTTGGCGACGACTCGCAAGGGCGCATGCTGCTGGACCTTCTCAGTGCGGCTGCTGTCGATACGTCCGCGCTTGTGATCCCCGAGCGAAGCACGACCACCACCGTCGTGGCGCTCACCGATTCGGCAAGAGGCGATCACGTCTTCCTCGGTCATTACGGCGTCGGCGCCGATATAGGCTTCACTGAGCGTGCTGAGCGTGTGCTGGCCTCAGCCGACGCAGTCTTCATCCCCGGTTATACGCTGGTTGAAGCGCGGCTGACGGGCTTGGTCGACGGCGTGTTGGACTGGCTCGCGGCGCATGAGAGCCGGCTCTACTTTGATGTCGGTCCCTTCGCGCGCCAGCTCTCGCTGACGCAGCTGGATCGCGTGCTTGCGCTCACCGATACGCTCCTGCTGACTAAAGACGAGATTCCCTTCGTGACGGCGGGCGCGGGCGGGCTGGCCGCCCTTCGCGAGCTGCGGCGGCGCTATCCGACGCTGACCATCGCGCTGAAACTGGCGCAGGCCGGCTGCCGTATCATTACCGGCGCGGACGAAATGCATTGCCCGGGCTTTGCTGTTAAAGTGGTGGATACGGTCGGGGCCGGCGATGCCTTCGCCGGCGCATTCATTTGGGCCGATTTGCAAGGGTATTCCCCGCTCGAATGTGGCACAATCGCCAATGCCATGGGCGGGTCCAGCGTGGAACGCGCCGGCGCCGGAACCAAGGCGCCAACGCGCGCCGATGTTCAGGCGCTGCTTGACCGGCAGAATGCAGGGATCATCTTATCATGCTGAAGCAGATTGAAATTGAGACGCCGGCTGGCGACGCTCTGGTTGATATCACCGCGCAGGCGCAGGCTCTGGTGGCGGATAGCGGCGTAGAGGCGGGCATCTGCGCCCTGATCGTGCCCCACACTACAGCCGCCATCACGCTGAATTCGGCGCTGGACCCTGCCACACCGACCGATATCCTGGCTGATGTCAAGCGCCTCGTGCCAACGCGCGTCGACTTCGCTCACCAGTATGATACGCCCGCCGACGCCGCCGCCCATATCAAAGCGACCCTGGTCGGCAACAGCATCACCCTGGCGATTGACGGAGGCGAGCTGCTCGTCGGCTGGTCGCAGAGCATCCTGTTTTACGAATTCGATGGTCCGCGCCGCCGGACGGTGCAGGTTAAGATTATCGCAGGTTGAATTGACCACCGCGGACACCGAATACGCTGAGGGCACGGAGGAAAGAGAGCCACCATGCCGCGCAAGATCATAATCGATACCGACCCCGGCGTTGACGATACGATGGCTATCTTCCTCGCCCTCTGCTCGCCCGAGCTGGATGTCATCGGGCTGACCACCATCTTCGGCAATGTGCATACCGAGTTGGCCACCAAGAACGCCCTGCGCCTGCTGGAGATCGCCGGGCGCGCCGATATTCCAGTGGCGGCCGGCGCCGTTGACGCGCTGACGGGACCCTTCGAAGGACCTGTGCCAACCGTGCATGGCGCCGATGGCCAAGGCGATGTCTTCCTGCCCGATCCGGCTGGCAGCGCTATCGAGCTCAGTGCCGCCCAGTTCATCATTGAGCAGCTGCGCGCCAATCCCGGCGAGATCACGCTGGCGCCCGTCGGCCCCTTGAGCAATATCGCGCTCGCTCTGCGGCTCGAGCCGCGCATCGCCGAATGGGTCGACGAGGTCGTGCTGATGGGCGGCAACGCGCTCGTGCCCGGCAACGCCAGCCCGGCGGGCGAAGCCAATATCCGCAACGACCCGGAAGCGGCCGATCTCGTCTTCGGCGCGCAATGGCAAGTGACCATGGTTGGCTTGGATGTCACCCTGCGCGTACACATGGGACCCGAGCAAATCGCCGACTACGCGACCCACGGCAATCCGATGTCGGATCATATCACGCGCATCCTGCCGCACTATCGCAATTATTTCGAATCGAATTACGACGCCGAAGGCATCTTTGTGCACGACTCCAGCGCGATCGCCTATCTGTTGGATCCCAGCTTATTCAGCGTGAGGCGCTGGCCTATCCGCGTCGGAACGCAGGGGCTGGGGCGCGGCAAGACTTGGCCCGCGACCGGCGGACGCCTGCTGCCGGCTTGGGAGAGCCGTCCGCCGGTGAATGTCTGCGTCGGCGTCGAGGGCGACAAAGTGGTCGCACTGGCGGCTGAGCGGCTGAGAAGAGCCTAGTCCCCATCGGCTGCGCTGGCAGGCGCGAAGGCTCGATGTAATAGAGCGCGGCGCAGGGCGTTGATGCCTTCTTTGTTGGCCTTGTGGATGCTATGTGACAACGTGGTTCTCCGTTTGAGCGGGCGACCCAAGGCTCGCCCCTACATCGTAAGGAGCGGATCAGTCCCGATAAATCTGCTGCATGACGGCGAATTCGTTGAAGAGCAGCCACTCCTTCGTGATCACTCCGCCTTCGATCTGCTGCTGGGCGATGCCCCACATATTGACGCGGCGGCCCGTCGGCGCGCCATAGATGCCGCCCCCGCGATGCGTCCCGGCCAGGCGCCAGCGCACCGAAACCAGATAGCCATCGGCATCATTGCCCATCCAGTAGATGTCGTCAATCTGCAGCATGGCGTCAGGGAACATCGCCAACATGCCGAGCACGAAGGACTGATATTCAGCGCGGCCGTAGAAGACACGCCCGGTCGCGCCGCGAACGAGCAGCCCGCGCGCGTATGAGGCCTGCGCCTGCTTGAGGCTGCGGCGATTCCAGATATTGTGCCAGGTGCGGCGGATGAACTCCTCGACGTCAAAGCCGCCTGCGCCGCTGGGCTGCATGAGCGCTGGCTGATTCTGGCCCGGCAGTCGTTCCGCCTCGCCAAAGCGCTCGTCCTCAATTGCGCCGGCGCCCATTTCGTTGCCGATTTGGCGCGCCATCGTCGGCAGGTCAAAGCCGAGCTGGCGGATTAAATTGGCGGTGTCATAAATCACCCATTCGGCGAAGATGAGATTTTCCAGCGACACGCAATTGGCGATGCACCAGAGAAAGACGCTCTTGCCGGTGGGCGGACCGTAACGCGAATAGCCGGTGTTATGCCCCTTGATCACCGTGCGATGCGAGGTGTGGAAACCGATTTCGTCATCGCCCGCCCAGATGATTTCATCGGCGTAGAGGCGGATATCGGGGAAGGCGTTGATCGTGTGCACGGTATCGGCGACGATCTTCTCGCTGCCGTATTGCAGCCCGTAGTCATCGTAAACATGCGCCTTATGGCTGTAGGTGTCGTAGATATACCCGATGTCTTTCTCTTCCCAGATGCGATGGGTGATGCGCGCGATGTAATCGATGATGTCGACATATTGCTCTTCAAAGCCGCGCAGGGGCTGCCGGCGTTCCCCGCCCGGATTGCGCAGCAGCGCGTCCGTGCCGCCGCTAGCCGCCAAGGAAATAGAAAAGTCGCTCGGCATGACGCGCGCGCCGTGGGCGATCGCTGTCGGTTCGGATGCGGCGCTGGCTGGCGGCTTCTGCTCCCCGACAGTCGCTGAATCACGGGTGACTTCTCTCTTTTGCGCCATCGTAAATCGCTCCCGGCTAATCCTCGCGCGCGGACGTACATGATACCTCAAAGAAGCGAATCGTCGCGTCTCGCAAGGGCCTCCATTCGTGCCCGCAGCCTTTGACGACCTTTAGCGTCGCCTTACAGCCCAGTCGCTGATATTGCTCGAACAGCGATGCGAGGCGTTCACGGCGAGTTGCGCCTGCGAGATTGGCGCCGGGCCTCCACCAGGGATCGTCGTCCGCAATGCGGATATCAGCGTCATCGTTCTCGCCTACGAGTAACTGTATCGGCAGCCTTCGCAGGACGGCGATATCAATGGCGCGGCCGAAGAGGCGCTCGGCGTCTCGCACGCCGCTCCACCAGTCGAACGATTCATCGAGCAGCGTAACCCGGCCCGGCGCCGCCAAGGAGAGCGCGCTCAGGCGCTCGGCGTGAAAATAAGCGAAACGGTGGGCGAACTGAGCGCCGCCGGAAAACCCGCCCAACATGAATCGCTCGCATGAGACGCGGTAACGCTGGCTAATCTCAGCCAGCATGCCCAGCAGAATCTGATCATAGCGAATATCGTGGAAGCGCAATAGCTTATAATTTTCGACGTCTCGCGGCTCAATGAGACCTGCTGGGAACAAGGGACAAACCAGTAAAACTTGATTGCGGATGGCGAAGTCCGTGAGCTGATCGCGATAAAAGGCGGCGTCGCGGTAGGTCCCGTGCGCGTAAACGCAGATCCGCCGAATCTCATCCGGCGCGTACAAGCAATACGAGAACCGTGGATCCGCGCCATAGGCAATGAAGGTCGTCCGACCGTAAAGAAACGGGGATCCTCTGTCGCGCGATGGCTCGGCGCCTCCGGATGGTCGCATGCCGTCCTCAATGCGCTGCGCTGATTAGGCGCGCGCCCAGGTCGGGTTGCGCCGCAGCAGATACTTCGCGATCCGGATTGGCGCGCTCTCCACCGGATGCCGCTCCGCCACCGCCTGCAGCACTTCGTATTCGCGCTTGGCCAGCGGCGCCAGGGAGTACTTCTCCAGCGCGCCGCGCCGCGCCTTCTCGCCCATCGTCCGCCTCAAATCCGGCGCCGCCAGGACGTTTCGGATGGCAGCCTCGATGCTGTTGGTATCCGTCTCGCAGAGGTAGCCGTTGACCTCGTGCTCGATCATATATTTTAGCTCGGGCACGTTCGTGGCGATGCAAGGCAATCCGCAAGCCATTGCTTCCAGCAGGCTGCGGGCCGTTCCTTCGCTCAAGGAAGTGATGATCGAGACGCGCGCGCGATTCAGGTAGGCGGGCAGCTGCCCATGTTCGATGCGGCCCAGCCAGTCGATGCGGCCGTCCAGATCGCCGAAGCGCCGTTTCAGCGCCGGCAGTTGGTCATCTTCCGTGCTGATCTCGCGCGGCAGCGGTCCCGCGATCATGGCGATTGTGACATCCAGCCGCTCCACCGCTTCCAGCAGCGCCGGCAGATTCTTGAATTCCAGCGCGCGCCCGTGGTAGACGAGATCATATTGCTTGGGCTCCGGCAAAGGACGGAAGAGCTCGGAATCGACATAGTTGGGTATTACGGTCGTCTTTGCGCGGGCCGCGGGTTCGATGCCGGCGAAATGCTGCGCGATTTGCCGGGTCGGGCAGATGATGTGCTGCGCGCGCCGCGCCCCCATGCGCTCCATGCCCTCCACGTGCGCCAATTCGGCCGGCGTGAAGCGCCCGGGCGTCACGCGCCGCTGGTCGGACAAAACGAAGCCGAAGCGATAGACGAGCGGGATGCGCCAAGCCCAGGCGATGCGCTGCGCCACCACAATCGCCGCTGCATCGCAGGTCTGCACGAGATGCGAATGCAAGAGAAAGGGCGCATGGAGTTGGTGGATGCGGCGCGCGTAAGTCTTTGCCGGCAGCCCCATCCAGTTGCAATGCAGCTTCATGCCATCTAGCTGCGGCAGGAGCCTCAACTCTTCGCGCCCGCCGAAGCTGACGATATGCACCTCGGCGCCCTCACCTTGGAAGGCGCGCGGCAGCGAAAGCTGCAAGTCGAATAGCCCGGCTTTGTGCCATTGCATCAGCGAGTCGCCATGATTTAGCACATAACAGAGGCGCAGTGGCTTCGCCATTCGCTGGTGTCGCTCCTTGCTCGTTTTCCGCGCTCGTTAGGCCAGCCGATGGCGCTCGAGAAAATCATAATTGGGCCTGAAGCCCAGCCCGGGGCGATCGGGAATCGTCAGCCAGCCGTCCGCGTCCAGGCGCAAATTCTCTTCAAAGACATGCCCGCGATTCTCATCGACCGTGTCGCGATAGAATTCAACGATGAGCCCGTTGGGAATTGCCCCGACGAGATGCAGATGAATCTCTTGATCGCCGTGCGGCGCGATCTGCAAGTTGTGCGCGCCCGCCAGCGCGGCCACATTCATGAACTCGGTGATGCCGCCGAGCACCTGGGCATCGGCATTGTAGATGGCGGCCGCCTCATGCGCAATGAGATCGCGAAAGCCGTAGCGCGTATACTCGTTCTCGCCCGTGGCAATCGCTATGGATGTCGCGTCCGCTAGCTTGCCGTGCCCGCGATAGTCGTCCGGCGGCAGCGGCTCCTCGAACCAGAAGATATCGCAGGGCTCAATCTTGCGCGCGATTTGCAGGGCTTCGCGCAGGTTGTAGGCGCAGTTGGCATCCACCATCAGCTTGACCTCGCTGCCGATGGTCTCGCGCACGACGCGGACGCGCTCGACATCGTCGGCGATGCTCGCGCCGCCGATTTTCATCTTGACCGCCTTGGCGCCCAGCGCCAGGTTCGCTTCCATCTCAGCCGCCAAACCGGCCAGCCCCTTGCCTTCGCCGTAGTATCCGCCGGCAATATAGGCTGGCGCGCGGTCTCGCGCCGCGCCCAACAGCTTATGAACCGACCTGCCGGCCGCCTTACCCATCAGGTCCCAAAGCGCGATGTCAATGCCGCTGATGAAACGGGTGGTGAGGCCGCGCCGGCCAACCAACTTGGGCACCCAGAGCGCCTCCCAAATCCGCCGATAGTTGAATGGATCTTCGCCGATCAGCAAGGGCTTGAAATGCTCAAGCAAGCCCTGCGCCACTTGCGCCATGCCGAGCGACTGCGGCTTATGCGCCCAGCCGATGCCGGTCAAGTCGGCGTCCGTATGTATGTGCAGCAGGTTCAGCCCGCTATGCGTGTAGGTGTGCATCCCGTTGCGTATCGGCGCGCCCCGTTCCCAGCGGTATTGGCGCAGTTCGATGTCGGTGATTTTCATGGCATTCGGCTCTCGCGTTTTGCGCGCGACCTGATAGGTCGCCCCTACATTACTAGGCGGACGGTTGACTGGTATTGTAGAGGATAATCCGCCAGGCGGCACAGCGATTTTTCGCCACAGAGGCAGGGAGGCTCAGAAGAAAAGAGGTGACGACCCAACATACCGTTCCTACCGGTAAACCAGTGGCTGACCCTCCTTTGGGCAGCGGACGACCCAAGGGCCGCCCCTACAATTTGTGTTGGCGGCGGCCTTTTGACGCGCAGACGCGAAAATGTTATGCTCGCGCGAATTATCCAGCGCGCCGGTCTCGTATGTTTGCGCCCGACGATGTCCGCTCAATTGCCCGCTGTTTGAACGAAACCAGTTAGGAGAAAACGATGAAACTATTTGATTATGTCGACCCGGTGGAGAACTGGGATTTGACGATCAACCGCTACGCCACGCAAAAGGTCGAATTCGGCGCGCCGGGCGTGGCTGAAAAGGTGGCGGAGATTGAAGCGCTGCTCAAGCAGAAGATTGCCGAGTTGGACGCGCTACCCAACGACCCTGATCTGGAAAAAGCCGAGCCGGACGATCTGCCATCAATCCTCGCTCTGCGGCCGGATGGCAGTCGCCGCCTGCTCTCGTCCATCCCGGCGGACTTTCGCGATCGGCTGGAAGGGGCTTGGCTGGCGCGCTGCGCCGGCTGCACGCTCGGCTCCATCGTCGAAGGCTGGACCGTCGAACGCATGGCGGACTGGGCCGCCTATCTCGGCGACCCCTTCCCGCTGGTGGATTACTGGAGCCAAGCCGAGCAGCCGCATTTGCCCCGCCTGCAAGCCAGCGTCCGCTATGATTACACACCCGCGAAAATGGACGGCGTGCCCAGCGATGACGACCTCAACTATACGCAACTGGGCTTGCTGATACTGGAAGATTATGGACCCGATTTCACGGTTGAAGACGTGGGCGCCGCCTGGCTGAAATACCTGCCCTTCGCCTTCACCGCCGAAGGCATCGCGCTGGAGAACCTGCGCAATGGCGTGCCAGCGATGCAAGCGGGCGCTCTCAACAATCCCTGCCAGAATTATATCGGCGCCGATATTCGCTCGGATCCCTGGGGCTATGCCGCGCCTGGCTGGCCCGAGAAAGCGGCTGAATTCGCCTGGCGCGACGCCACCATCAGCCACCGCCGCAACGGCACTTATTCCGCCATGTATTTCTCAGCCGCGATCGCCGCCGCTTTCGCCGTCGATGATCCGATGGACGCGCTGCGGATCGGGCTGGAAGAGATTCCGGTCGATTGCATCGCCGCGCGCGAAATCCGCTGGGCGCTGGAGATGGCGCCGAGCGTCAGCGGCTACCAGGACGCGGCCGCGCTGGCTGCCGAGCGCTACCCCGGCATCTGGAAGTCGCATTCAATACAGAACAACGCCTTGACGATCTGGGGCTTGGCTGTCGGCGGCGACGACTTCACCAAGGTTATCGGCGAGACGGTCTCGATGGGCCATGACAACGACTGCACCGCCGCCACCGCCGGCAGCATCTTCGGCGCGGTCTATGGGACGAGCGCCATACCGGAGCATTGGACCAAGAACTTCAACAACAGGGTGGCTACTTACCTGAATGGTCAGTCGCCCTTCGCGATCGACGACACCGTCGACCGCTTTGTCGCCCAGGCGGAGCGTGTGCTGGCAGGAAATTAGCGTACCGCGTTCGTTTTGAATCTGTAGGGGCGACTCTTGGGTCGCCCGTCGTTTCAGAACAGTAAATCATCGGGCGTTTCACGAAACGTCCCTACGGAAATTGCACGGGTTCCTTAGCACGGTGGTCGGGCGATTCACCAGATAGTGCCTATGGATGTGGCGCGGGGCACTTCAATTTAGCAAGCTATTCTGAATGGACTCGACCGTTCCTCGCAGTTCATACACCAGCACGAGTAGCGCAAGGACAGCAGCGATCACTACGAACAAAAGCCGTTTGATCCATTCAATATCTTTTTCCATGCCCTTCATCCGCTCTCGGAACGTGTCTTGCGCCGTGCTAGTATTGTTCGCAGGCGACAGCGATTCGGCCACGAGGTTTTCCATTGCTCATCCGATCTTTGTCAGTTGCTGACACATGACTATTGCTATGTGCATTATATGTTGTCGCAACCTCGACTACAACAGCAAGCGACAGAGAGCAAAATCGGCCGCGCCAGCTATTCGTAGGGGCGAGGCGGTGGCTCGCCCTCGCGTCGCCCGTCGAAGCTACAGGATGCCTTCGGGCGACTCACAGAGTCGCCCCTACAGTTGTTTTGTTGTACGGGAAAGCCATTAAAGAAGAGACTGAGAGATCGCTGAGAGATTGGAGAACATCATGCGACTATTCGAGTATCCGGAAAAAGTGGCGGCTTGGGAGCGAACGATCAACGCCTACGCCCAGCAAAAGGTCGAATTCGGAGCGCCGGGCGTGGCTGAGAAAGTGGCTGAAATCGAGGCATTGCTCAAGGCGAAGGTGGCCGAGCTGGACGCCTTGCCGGACGATCCCGATTTGGCGAAAGCCGAGCCGAACGATCTGGCGACGATCCGCAGCTTGCGTCCGGCGGGCAAACGCCGGATCTGGACCGAACTCGCCCCTGATTTTCGCGAGCGGCTCGAAGGCTCTTGGTTGGGGCGCTGCGCCGGCTGCACCCTCGGTTCCATCGTTGAAGGCTGGACCGTCGAGCGCATGGAAGAATGGGCGGCCTATCTCGGTGACGAGTACCCGCTGGTGGATTATTGGAGCCAGGCTGAACAGCCGCATAATCGCAAATATCAGACGAGCCTGCGCGAGGATTTCACCCCTTCAAAAATGGATGGCGTGCCGACCGATGACGACCTCAACTACACGCTCCTGGGCTTGATGATCCTGGAAGAATACGGACCCGACTTCACGACAGACGAACTGGGCGAAGCCTGGATCAAATACCTGCCCTTCGCCTTCACGGCTGAGGGAATCGCGCTGGCCAACCTGCGCAAGGGCGTCGCGCCTCTGGAAGCGGCCGAGCGCGACAATCCTTATCTGAATTGGATCGGCGCCGATATCCGCTCCGATCCATGGGGCTACGCCGCGCCCGGTTTTCCCGAAAAGGCGGCCGAGTTCGCCTGGCGCGACGCCTATGTCAGCCATCGGCGCAACGGCATCTTCGCCGCCATGTTCTTCTCGGCGGCGATCGCAGCCGCCTTTGCCGTCGACAACACGGTGGACGCGCTCAAGATCGGCTTGGAGGAGATCCCGGCCGATTGCTACCTGGCGCGCGAGGTGCGCTGGGCGCTGGAGCAAGCCCCGTCTATCGCCAATTATCGCGATGCCGCCAGCGCCATCGACGAGCGCTACACCGTCATGGGCGGCGCCCACGCCATCAACAACACAGTGCTAACCGTCTGGGGTTTGACCATCGGCGGCGACGATTACAGCAAAGTCATCGGCGAGACGGTCGCCATGGGCAAGGACAACGACTGCACAGCCGCCACCGCGGGCAGCATTTGGGGCGCGGTCTATGGCAAGAGCGCCATCCCCAAACATTGGTACAAAAACTTCAACAACAAGGTGCATACTTTCCTTTACCATCAGTCGCCCTTCGCCATCGACGACACCATCGACCGTTTCATCGCCCAGGCGCAGAAGGTCATGGCGCTTGATTAGCCGCCCGCCACCCAGTCGCATTCGTAGAGACGAGACGGTGGCTCGCCCGCCACAATCGCAAAATCTGTACGCCCTTAGGAATGCCAAATGACCAACTTCAACTATCCCGAGCCCTTGGAAGACATTGACCACGCGATTAACCACTGGGCGCAAGTGAAGACCGAAACGGGCGCCGCCAGCGTGGCTGAGAAGGTAGCTGAAATCGAATTCTTGCTCAAAGAGAAACTGGCCCAGTTGTAAGCCTTGCCTGACGATCCGGCATTAAAGGAGGCCGAACCTGATGACCTGGAGGGCACCCGCGCGCCGCCATTGGAAGGAGCTGCCCGAGGCGAACTATCGCGACCGGATTGCGGCGGCGATTCAGGGGCGTTTCGCCGGCTGCGTGCTGGGTTCGGTTGTAGTGGCTCTAAAGAACTGGACGCGAAATCGCGGGATTTGAGGGAGGATATTTGTTCCACTGTGCCTCGAATTCCGCCGGCGTCATGTAGTCCAGAGCGCTATGGATGCGTTTGTGTTGGTAGACCACGTCGATGAAGTGTCCGATTTGCTGTTTCGCGTCGGCCATGTTGCTGTATTCGCTTAGGTACACTTCCCCTTCCTTGATGGTGCGAATCACCCGTTCTGCGTATCCGTTTTCGCTTGGTTTACCAGTGGCAGCCATGCTGATCTGCGTGCCCTCGTCTTGCAGCGCCTGACTCTGCGCCAGCCTCGATCAGCTCCGCCGTCCAGCAGGCGCTCGACCGGCTGAATGGCCTAGCCGTCGCGCCGGAAAATCGCTGCTCGGATTACGATTCGGATGATTATCCCTATCCCCAATCGGTTGAAGCCGACATCGTGGCCAGCATGGGCGGGCGGGTTTACAGTCCGTACACGGGGACGACCTTCAGCAGTACAAAGGAAACCGACATTGAACACATTGTGGCCAAGTCCGAAGCGCATGAAGCGGGCTTTGCGGCGCTGCAGCGAACGCTTCAGTCATGCGCGTCCCTAGACATGCGCTAAGGCGCGGACGCATGCCGCGCTCGGTGGTAAAATCAGTCCATGCCAGCCACTAACTACCTCGCAATCGGCAGCATCATCATCGACGACATCGTTTATCCCGATGGGCGGACGAACATGGGCGTGCTCGGCGGCGGCGGCTCGCACGCCGCTTACGGAATCGCCTTCACCGGCGAGAGGGCTGGGCTGGTCGGCTTGGTGGGCGACGATCTGCCCGGCGATATCCGCGCCCGCCTGGAAGCCGACTTCGATTGCGCCGGTCTCGTAAGGACGCATCACCCGCAGATGCGCGGCTGGCAGATCTTCGAGTGGAATGGCATCCGCAACGAGATCTTCCGCGTCGAGGTCATCGAGCCGTTCATGTACGAGCCCGCTGCCGACAATCAGGGACTGCCATTTGAGCGCGTGAAAGGCTTCACGCTGCTGCGCCCGCCCGAGCATGTCGAAAGCTGGCGGGCGCGTTTCCCCGACGCCGTTCTGCTGTGGGAGCCGGTGCGCATATTCATGCTCAGCGCTGACCATGAGGCTTTTCTGCGCGGCATCACCCAAGCCGATATCGTCTCGCCTAATTTGCATGAGGCGCAGACGATGTACGGCATTGACGACGAAGTCGAGATCATGCGGCGAATGCTGGCTGACGGCGCGAAGGTTGCCGCCTTGCGCATGGGCGAGCGCGGGTCATTGGTGGCGCGGCCGGGCGAAGGGACTGCGCATTATATCCCGGCGGTTGAGGTCGCCGATGTGGTCGATCAAACCGGCGCGGGCAATACCTACTGCGGCGGCTTTTTGGTCGGCTATTGCCGCGGGGGCGATGTGGCGGAGGCCGGCTGTTATGGCGCGGCGGCGGCGTCATTTACCTTGGAGCATGTCGGCTGCGCGCGGATTCCGGCGGAACTTGAATCTGAATGGAATCGGCGGCTGCATGAAGCGCGAGCGGGTTTGCGCCCCGTGCTGCTTTGAGGCCGGGCTTAGTTGGAATGTCATGATAGCATGATACAATTCCTGCAAATCGTATATCATATCAGAATAACTTTAGCCAAATCAGAAATCGAACTGGAGCGCTAAATTAGAGCCGTCGCCGATGCTAACCGACCACGAAAGACGCATATCGCAGCTAGAGGGCAAGCTGGACTCGCTGGCTACGAAGGAGCTCGTGCTTCAGTTGAACGCCAAGCTCGTGGAAGAAATCAACCGGAAATTTGACCAGCAAACCGAATTGCTTCGCACCGAGTTTCGCGCCGAAACAAGAGAGTTGCGCGACGAACTGAAAGAGATTCGAGACGACGTTCAGAACCTCGACAAGCGGATCAATGATCAGGACAAAAAATACACCAAACTCGCTGGCGCCGCCGTCGCCATCGGTCTAATCCTGTCCCTCCTCGCTGGCGCCGCAAACGTCTTCGTCGCCGCTGTCGGCGCCGGTATCATATCTGTCGGTTAGTTCAGCGTCCCTTGCCCAATCTCCGCCCCATCCACAAACTGGCGATGCCATTCCTCCAGCGTCAACAGTGCCCACAGTTGCCGATTGTGATCGCGCGCATGCACGATTTGTCTCGGCGCAGCGGTCACTTCATCTCTCCTTGAAGAGATGTGCGATCGGGAGAACCGAATTCGATTCGCTCCCTAATCTCTTCATTCAAGATCGGAAAGCCGTTTCACATTGCTATCGTCCAAATCCGTTACCGATCCGGAATCCTTTACGCCTTCAGATTGATCGCGCAGCTTTCCGTCCCGATACGCATCAAGCAATTCTTTATATATTTCTGCCCGCAGTTCGGCCGAAGGCTCACGACGCAACTGCTCATGGATTTCCCTGCGCGCTTTACGCAGATCATCCGTATGTTCCTGACGTACAGCATCAACTTGCTGACGTACCCAAACGAAGAATGCCAGAACGCCACTTGCTACGCCTACCAAGGCTGCAAGTGAAGTGAGGATTACGAGATCCACTTATATCCGCTCAATAGAAGAACGCTATAGGCTGCGAACAGTATTGCAACGTAAAACGATACGATTATCACGAAGGCGAAGACCACAGTGGGGATCTGCCGACGACGCCTTTCCAACGGATTGTCCACTTCGCTCATCGTATGATTCCTCCACATTGTCATTGTGATATTATCACATTCATAGAATAGTTATCAAGAAATTCTGCGCTTCACTAGGCGTCTTCAGTCACTTCATTCGTTGACGCGGAATAGAATTCTAAGGCGGCCCAATCTCCGCCCCATCCACAAACTGACGATGCCATTCCTCCAGCGTCAACAGCGCCCACAGCTGGCGATTGTGATCGCGCCTGCCGGCCTCATGTTCCGTGATCAGCCGCTCAACCACCGCCACATCTAGGAGTCCTCGTTCGCGCGCGCGCCGGCTCAGCAAGGTCTCGCGCACGGGCGCCATATCGCGTTGCAGCCAAGCGCCCAGTGGAACGCCGAAGCCATGTTTGGGGCGCTCGATGATCTCTTGCGGCAGCAGGCCACGCGCCGCCTCTCTCAAGATATGTTTGGCGCGGGCGCCCTTCAGCTTGAGGTTGAAGGGAATAGCGGCCGCGAACTCGGCCAGTTCGTGATCGAGGAAAGGCGCGCGCGCTTCCAGCGAGGCCTGCATGGAGCAGCGGTCGGCTTTGATCAGCAAGTCATCGGGCAAGTAGGTCTCCATGTTCGCCTCGACGAGTCGGGCAATCGGATGCGGCTGTCCGGCGCTCAACTGACGGTTCAGCTTCACCGAAAGCTCATCGGCGCCCGGGCAGATCTCGGCCAGCAGCTCGGCGCTGAATACGCGAACCAGGTCGAAGTAGGCTTCATCCGAGCCTAGGGTCGCCGCGCGAACGAAGCGCCGCGCCCGCTTGAGCGCGTCATAATAACCGGTTCCTTCGGGCAAATGCCGCAGCAATCCCGCCGCTCCGCGCAAAATCGGCGCCGGCAGAAAGCGCAGCTTGCGCATCAATTCCGCAGCGTAAAAGCGCTCGTAACCGGCAAAGAGCTCATCGCCGCCGTCGCCGGTCAGCGCCACGGTAACTTGCTCGCGCGTCAGCTTGCTGACCAGATATGTCGGGATGGCGCTGCTATCGGCGAAGGGCTGGTCGTGATGCCAAACCAGTTCTGATAGCAGGCTCAGCGCCTCCGGCTTCACACGAAAAGATACATGCTCGGTAGCGAGGTGACGCGCCACCATCTCGGCATAGGGCGTCTCGTCAAAGCTGTCATCGCCTGCAAAGCCGATGCTGAATGTCCTGATCGGGCTGTTGCTGTGCTGGCGCATCAAGGCGACGATCAGGCTGCTATCGAGCCCGCCGCTCAAGAAGGCGCCCAGCGGCACATCGCTGACCAGCCGCAGCTTGACCGCCTCCTCTAGCTTTTGGCGCAGTCCGCCAATGTAGGTCTCGGTCCTTGCCGCCGGTTCGGGCGGCGCCAGACGGGGCAGCTCCCAATAACGCTGCTGCTTGCTCGCGCCGGACAGATCAACTTGCAGCCAGGTCCCCGCGTCCAGCATCTTGATGCCGACGAATGCCGTGTCGGGCGCCGGCACATAACCGAAGCTCAGGTATTGCGTCAGCGCGTTTCCGTTATCCTCCCCGAAGCGCGAAACCCGCGGCACGCGCCCATGCGCCAGCAGCGCCTTGATCTCGCTGGCGAAAACGAGGACGTTCCGGTCTTGGCAATAGTAGAGCGGCTTCTGCCCGAAGCGGTCGCGCGCCAGCAGCAGCTTGCGAGCGCGCGCGTCCCAAAGCGCCAGCGCGAACATGCCGCGCAGATGCTTGAGCGCGTCACCGCCGTAGTCTTCGTAGAGATGCGCGATCGTCTCGCCATCGCCATCGGTCTTGAATTGGTGACCGCGTCCCCGGAGCAGGTGGCGCAGCTCGCGATAGTTGTAGATTTCGCCGTTGAAGATGACGACAACCGAGCCGTCTTCGTTGGTCAGGGGCTGATCGCTGCCGGCGATGTCGATGATCTTGAGGCGGCGCATCGCCAAACCGACCGCGCCGTCGATGTAGTAGCCAGCGCCATCGGGTCCGCGATGACGCAGCGTGTCGTTCATGCGCGCCAGCAGGTCGCGCCTGACCGGCTGCGCGTCAAATTGGATGACGCCGCAGATACCGCACATGCGTTTATACTAGCACTTGCCGCAGGATGACAGTGATACACCGCGCGCTTGCGACGTTCCTTGCCAATACCGTGTTGCAGAGGCGATTCTTGGGTCGCCCGCTCTGTGTTCTCTGTGTTTCCTCTGTGGTGAAAAGTTTCACCCCAACTCAGGCTTTCGCAAATGCCAGTCAGTCGCCCGCTGATATGCCGCCCCGACGCGCAGCAGCCGCTCCTCGGTGAAGGGCGCGCCCAAGATCTGCAGGCCGATGGGCAAGCCAGCCGCATCAAAGCCGCAGGGCAGGCTGAGGCCGCAGATGCCAGCCAGGTTCGCCGATATCGTCAGCACATCGGCCAGGATCATGCGCAGGGGATCGTCGGTCACTTCGCCAAATTTGAAGGCGGTCGATGGCGCGACCGGCGCGATCAGAACATCGACCTCGTCGAAGAGCGCGTCGAAGTCCCGCCGTATCAAGGTGCGCACCGCCTGCGCCTTGCCGTAATAGGCATCGTAATAGCCGGCTGACAGCGTGTAGGTGCCCAGCATAATGCGGCGCTTGACCTCCGCGCCAAAGCCAGCGCCGCGCGTCTTCTTGTAGCTATCGATCAGGTCGGCGCCGTCGACGCGCGCGCCAAAACGCACGCCATCGTAACGAGCCAGGTTGGCGCTCGCCTCAGCCATGGCGATGATATAATAAGCGGGCAGGCAATAGTCGGCGTGCTTAAAACTTAGCTCGCGCGCCTCCGCTCCCAGCGCCTCCAGTTGCCGCAGGGCCGCGCGCAGGGCCGATGCCACCTCCGGCTGCAAGCCCTCGGCGAAGTATTCCCTGGGCAAACCAATCTTCAAGCCCCGGATATCGCCGTTGAGCGCTGCCGGATAATCGGGCGCGGGCTTCGCCATGCTGGTGGAATCGAGCGGGTCGTGACCGGCGATGACATGCAAGACGCGCGCAAGATCATCCACCGTGCGCGCAAAGGGACCGGTCTGATCGAATGACGAACCATAGGCGATCAAGCCATAGCGCGATACGCGCCCGTAACTCGGCTTGATGGCGCTGACGCCGCAGAAAGAGGCCGGCTGCCGGATGCTGCCGCCGGTATCGCTGCCCAGAGTCGCCAGCGCCATCTCGGCGGCGACGGCGGCTGCGCTGCCGCCACTGCTGCCGCCCGGCACATGATCTCGATTCCAGGGATTGGCGGTCGGGAAGAAGCCGCTGTTTTCGGTGGACGAGCCCATAGCGAACTCGTCCATATTCAGCTTGCCCAGCATGACGGCGCCGGCTTCATAGAGCCGGGCGACGGCAGTCGCGTCGAATAGCGGATAGTATCCTTTGAGAATCTTCGAGCCACAGGTGGTTTCAATGCCTTTGGTAGAAAGCAGGTCTTTCAGCGCGATGGGGATGCCGAGCAGGGGACGCTCGTCGCCGGCCGCGCGCGCCGCATCAGCCGCCTTCGCGCCCTCTCGCGCAATGTCGGCCGTGACCTTCAAGTAGGCGCGGATGTCGCCGTCGAGTCGCTCGATGCGCGCGAGATGGGCCTCGGCCAATTCCAACGCGGAGCACTCGCGCGCGCGCATTTTCTCCAGCGCCTCAGCGATGGTCAGGCTAGTCAGTTCGCTCATTCAATCCACCCCAAGCTGCCCCAAACAATGCAAAAAACGGTAGGGGCGACTCTGTGAGTCGCCCGCCCGGTTACGACAATCAACACAGCGCAAAAGTATATCATAGCAGTCCCCAGTTACAGGACCGCTCTTGGATCGCCCAGCAAATGACATTATGGATACAAGCGGACGTTTCACGAAACGCCCCTACAGACGTTGCGTGTGGCGGGCGGGCGATTCGCACAATCGCCCCTACAGCGAGCCGCGAGGGGATGCGATCTCCGCCCAAGCTCGCTGCACCTGCGCGCGCGTCTCAGCGATCGGGCCATCGTTGCGGATGATGACGTCCGCCTGCCGCAGCTTATCGGCTTGACTGTTCTGCAGCGCGATGCGGCGCTCAGCTTCTGATTTTGAGAGACCGCGCTCGCTCATCAGACGCCGCCGCTGCGTCGCCGGCGAAGCATCCACCACCCAGACGGAATCGACCACATCTTTCAACGCGCCTTCGAGCAGCTTGATGGCTTCAATGACAACCACCCCCGAGGCGGAAGCGCGAATCAAGCGGTCGATGCGCGCGCGGATGGCCGGATGCGTGATGCCTTCCAGCGCCTGCAGCCGCGCCGGATCGGCGAAGACAATCTTCCCCAGGGCGGCGCGTCGAATCTCGCCAGCATCATCGAGGATGCCGGCGCCAAACGCGGGGACGATTTCATCGTATGCGGCTTCCCCCCGGCGCATAATCTGATGCGCGACCTGATCCGCGTCGATTGCGCCAGCGCCAAGCCCCGCCAGCATCTCCAAGACGAGACTCTTGCCAACGGCGATATTGCCGGTCAAGCCGATCAAATACTTTCCAGGATAGCGCCCGCTCATTCGTTGAATTCCTCTTGGAAAGGCCACAACCAATTATAGCACCGACAGCTTCCGCGCCGGCCGCGACCTGGTCTTCCCGCGGGTCTGCAAGTCTCAGTAGTTCCAAGTTAGTCATGCGAAAGAAGCGAGCCTCGTAGGGGCGACCAATCTGGTCGCCCGCTGCCGCTGCGACTTGTGGTTTTGGGCGACATGGTAGGGCGCGTAGACACAGCCCGCCTGTCGCCCCTACAAATCGTTGCTTTAGTGAAATTTGCATTACTTAATTGGTTCTACTTCTGTGGCGAAAATCAAGCGCGACTAAAACATCGTCCATTTCTAGAACATTTGTACTAGGCTTAGCGCAGACTGAAAGAGACTCTCATACGCGGACGGATTGCAAGCCGTTCCCGTTAGCAGCCGGATGGCGAGTTGTGGGAGTCTCTTCTGTCGTTATTGGCGCCGCTCGCTCAGAAGAAGGGATTCGCGCATGAATCGACGATATTCACTCAACACAAAGATAAACGCGCTGAACGAGCTAGACGAACATGACGGCGATGTGGCCCGCGTCAGCGAATTCCTCGAGATCCCTTCGAGCACTTTGAGCGCTTGGCTGCGCCTTGAGGACGAACTGCGGCGCCGCTACCGCCGGCGGCTCCAACGCCAGCGCGACCGTCTGACGCTCGATTTGCAGGTGGAAATGCTGCAGCGGGGCAAGTCCATTCTGGCGCGCATGGACGCGGAGACCCTGTCGAAAGCGCCGTTGAATCAATTGGCCAGCGCGCTGGGGAGCCTGGTCGGCCAGGCGCTAAAGTTGGAGGAGGCAGTCGAAGACCTTGATGAGTCAGAAGAACAAGTCGTCCGATTCGAATTCTACTATGACGGTCAGGTGCAGGATGCTCCACCGTGGGCAGACCGAGGTGATGGCCAGCCGCGCGCGTTTCAAGGTGGTGGCTTGCGGCCGGCGCTGGGGCAAGACCGAGCTGGGCAAAACGGCGCTGCTCCTGAACAGCGTCAAGCGAAAAAAACGGGGCTGGTGGCTGGCGCCGACGCTCCTGATGGCGAGCCAAGTCTGGCGCGATCTGAAAACGAGCGTCGCCCGCCTGCCGGGCATTTCGATCAACGAGAGCGAACGGCGGATTGACATTGACGGCGGCGGCCTGATCGCCGTGCGCAGCGCCCATTATCCGGACAATCTACGCGGCGAAGGGTTGGACCTGGCGGTGCTCGATGAAGCGGCATTTATGGAGCCGCGCCTCTGGCCCGAAATCGTCCGCCCGATGCTGACGACCACGCGTGGACGCGCGCTCTTCCTCAGCACGCCTTTCGGGCGCAACTGGTTCTGGGAGCAATTCAGATTGGGCTTGGACAACGAAGCAGAGGACTGGATCTCGTATCATTTCTCCACCGCGTCCAACCCGCTCATCGCCTCGGAGGAGCTGCAAAGCATCCGCCGTCAAACGACCGAGCAGGTCTGGCGGACCGAATACCTGGCGGAATTCAACGATGACAGCGGGCAGGTATTCCGCGGCTTGCGCGCCGCAGTCAGCTCGGCGCCCGCTGCTGCGCCGGAAGCGGGTCATGTCTATGCGGCCGGCGTTGATTGGGGGCGCCACCACGATTACACAGCCATCGCGGTCATTGACGTTACTGCCGGGCGCATGGTGGCGCTGGACCGCTTCAATATGATCGGCTGGCGCTTGCAGCGCGGGCGACTGCGGGCGCTGGCGGCGCATTGGCGGACCCAACTCATCTGGGCCGAAGCCAACAGCATCGGCGCGCCCAATATCGAGGCGCTGCAGGATGATGGCTTGCCGATGCGCAGTTTCCTCACCACGTCCAAGAGCAAGTCGCCGCTGATCGAGTCGCTGGCGCTGGCCATCGAACGCCGCCATTTGCGCCTGCTGGATGATCCGGTCCTGCTGAGCGAGCTGGCGGGCTTCCGGCTGGAGCGGCTGCCCGGCGGCGGTTATCGTTATGGCGCGCCGCCCGGCGGCCATGACGACACTGTGATCGCGACCGCCCTGGCTTGGTATGGCGCGCAGAGCTGCGGCGATCCGCTTGCTTTCGCTTGATGACCCGGGCGCAAGTCTCGGGGGCGCTCAGCAAGAGAGCAGGCCGCGCGCTTCAGCCGCTGTTCAAAGCCGCGCGTGCCGCCGGGCTGTCAATGCGCTCCAAAGCCTCGCGCGCGAAACGGCGCACGCCTTCATTGCCATCGCGCAGGGAAAACTTCAATGCCGGGACGGCGCGCTCGCTGCCGATTCTGCCCAGCGCTTTGCAGGCGGCTCTTTTCACGGCGCTGCTGGGGTCAAAGAGCGCCCTGGTCAAGCCGGGCACAGCCGGCGGGCCGATCTTGATCAAGGCGCCGGTGATGGCTGCGCGCAGGAACATGTCATCGCCGCGCAAAGCCGCCAGCAGCGCCGGCAGCGCCGCTTCGGCCTCGTCGCCAATTTGCCCGAGCGCCTTGGCCGCCAGGTAGCGCGTGCCGGGGTCGGCTTGGCGAACGAGCTCGGCAAGTTGGGGGACAGCCGGCGCGTAACGGCTGTCGCCCAAGAATACGATGGCGGCCGCGCGCGCCTCCGCGTCGTCGGTCTGCAGCGCCTGCCAGGCTTCGTCTACCGTCTCAAATGAGTTCATGGCTGTATTCTTCCAATATCCGCGAAAACCCGTAGGGGCGTCTCGCCGAGGCGCCCGCCAATTCATGATCCGCGTGTTGGGGCGAGTCGACGCCTCGCCCCTACGATTTCGCGTTGCAGTGGGCGATTCACAGATTCGCCCCCACATCGCTTTCAGATGGAGTTCCGTCACCAACCAATCCCGGAGGTCGCAGCCGGATCCTGCGGCTGATTGCGGAAGCGGATCTCGAAGTGCAGGTGCGGGCCGGAAGAGTTGCCCGTGCTGCCCACGTAGCCAATGACCTGACCGGCGCCGACCACCTGACCGCAGCCGACCGCGCGGCTGCTCATGTGGCCGTAGAGCGTCGACCAAGGTCCGTGCCCGATAACCACGGTCGTGCCGTAGCCCCAGTTGTTCCAGCCGGCGTAGAGAACGGGTCCCCCGTTGGCGGCGTAGATTGGCGTGCCCGTCGGCGCCGCGATATCAATGCCGCTGTGGCCAGCATAGTAGCCGCGGACGTAGCTGCCGTTGGGGAGCGGATTGACCCAGCGCGTGCCGCCGCCGGAGCGGGCGCCGCAGCTGAAGGGGCTGCCCGGGTCAAAGGCGACCACATTGCCGGCGCCGTCCTGTTGCACGGGCGCGTTCCAGGTGATGATCTCGCCTTCGCCGCCGGGGATGAAGAGGCGCGTCCCGCTGGGCAGCAGCGTTTCCGGCGCGATATCGGGCAAGTCGTTGGCTGCTGAATCGATGATGGCGTAGGGATCCTCAACGCCGTATTGCTCGGCAATGGCGCGGATGTCTTTGCTCTGCGTCCGAATGACCGTATGGCAGGCGCCGTCGACGGGCGGAATGTTGACCACATCGCCGGGACGCAAAACCAGCGCCAGGCGATAATCGTTGCACCAGGCGATCGACTCCTTTGTCAAGCCATAGCGATTGGCGATGCCATCGATGGTGTCGCCGCGTTGGGCGACATAGCTCGTCATTTTCGCGCGCGCCCGATTGGCGACCAGCGTGAATGGATCGTAGTTCAAGCCTTTGTCGCCGGCGGAGATTTCTGGTGGCGTCGCCAGCAATTCCAGGATCTGCGCCGGGCTGATGGTCGGGCGCTCGGCCGGGTTAGCAGGCGGGCGCGTCGAGGGCGCCTCCGCCACGATGACAGTCTCCGGCAGCAGCGTCGGCGTGGTTTTGAAGGCGTCCTCAGTCACGACGACCGGGGCGGCAACGGTCAGAGCCGGCGCGCTAATGACGAGATAGGCGGCCGCTGTCGTCAAACCAATGGCGGCGAGCAGGCAGAGCCAACCGACAAGACGCCGCCAGCGCGGCAAAGCCTCAGCGCGTCCATAAGGCGACACTAAGGTCGGTCCGCTATGGCGATAGGCGCGGCGTCTGCGCATCAAAGTCTCCGATACTATCGGGAAGCTGCGCCTAGCCTAACGGACTTGCGCGCGCGGGTCAAGCAGGCGGAGGCGCCGGAGTGGCGAAGTTGGCGGGCGGTTATTCGTTTTGCACGCCGCATGAATAGACTTCTACCGAGATACTGCAGAAGCAGTACCAAATTTGTCATGCGAAAGAAGCGAGCCTTGTAGGGGCGACCAATCTGGTCGCCCGCTGCCGCTGCAGCTTGTGGTTTTGGGCGACATGGTAGGGCGCGTAGACACAGCCCGCCTGTCGCCCCTACAAATCGTTGCTTTAGTGAAATTTGCATTACTTAATTGGAACTACTGACAACGTGGTAGAATTGGTCGAAGGATGTGAAAGGACCGTGCGAGATGGCGACATTTGACCTTAGACTTGAGCTATCGCAAGAGATCGCCGAGTATCTGCAAGAAGAAGCGAAGAATCGCCGGATATCGCTTGCGGAGGTCGTCAGCGATGTGTTGCCGGACTATTTCGCTGAAATGACTGAAGACGAAATTCTCGAAAGCATTCGGATCGGAATGCGACAGGCGCTCGCGGAGCAAGGGCGTCCGGCGCGAGAAGTGTTGGCGGAGATTGACCGAGATGTGACCGGCGATGCCCGCCGAAGTTAGAATCCTAAGCAAATTTCGTCGTCGCCTCAAACGGCTAAAGCGCAAGTACGCGGCAGTAACCGAGGAAGTTGACAAGCTTATCACTGAATTGGAAAATGGCAATCGTCCGGGGGTCCAGCTCACCGGATGGATACGAATTGTACAAGGTTCGCTTGCCTAATCCATCGGCACGGCGCGGCAAAAGCGGAGGATTCCGTGTCATCTATTATGTACAGTTTGCTGACTTGGTTCACTTGATAGTGATTTATTCCAAGTCCGAAGAGAGCGATGTAAGCGCGCAAGCGGTGCAAGGCATACTTGCGGAAATCGAAGATATCGACTAGCGATACGGGCGCGGGCGATTCACAGAATTGCCCCTACGGTTGTCACGGTAGGCGGGGACTAAGCCTGCAATTCCGTGCCCGGCACGCTCACCGGAGTGCGACCAGTTGGCTGGAAGTCGCCAAGCAGAGCCTCAGCCGCCGCCTGCGCCGCGCAAGGACGGAAGCTGAAGCTGCAGACATAAGCGTCAATATCGGGGAAAGTCGCCAATTCGTAGGGATCGCGCAAGGCAACCACGATCAGTCGCTCGCCCGCGGACTCGTGCAGAGCGCGCACGATCTCGGCTTGCAGCGCCCCGTCAAAGTCCATGCCGGGAAGGGTGTAATTCTCGGTCACGGCGATGATGAGGCCGCTGCTCAACATGGCGCCTAGGTCAAAATCTTCCGCCGCGATGACGCTCAGATTCGGGCATGCGGCGCTCAAAGCCCCCGAGAAGACATCAAAGGCGGGGGTCGCCTGATTGGGTCCGATCCCGCGCGTTTGCGTCAAGACTTCGTAGGCGCTGCGTTTCGTCGTGTTGACGAGCGTGATGGGCGCGCGCCTATCGATGGGCAGCCTGCTATTGCGATCGCGCAAGACGCTGAGGGCGCGGCGAGCGACCGCCAGCTCGGTTGCGCGATGCGCTTGGCTGCCGACGATGGCGCTGCCGGGCCGCGGCGCCGTCGAGAAGCCGGCTTCCGTTTTCAGGCGCAGCACGCGGCCGACGGCTTCATCAACGCGCTCGGGGCTGATTAAGCCCGCATCGACCGCGCGGATGACGGCTCGGATCAAGGCGCGCTGATTCGCCAGGTATTGCTCGGCCTCATGGTCATAGTGCTCTTCAGCCAGCATCATCAAATCGACGCCGGCTTGGAAGGCTTGGATGGCGGCGGCGGCCGGATCGTAGTTGCGCTTCATCGACTGCATATTCATGCTGTCGGAGACGACCAAGCCATCAAAGCCCAATTCGCCGCGCAGCAAGTCTCCTAGGATGACGGGCGACAGGGTGGCGGGGCGCTCGCTATCGAGGGCGCTGAAGATGATGTGCGAGGTCATGACGATCTTGGCGCCGGCCTCGATGCCGGCCGCGAAGGGGCGCAGGTCGATGCGGTTAAGATCTGCGCGCGAGCGCTGGACGGTCGGCAAGCCGCGGTGACTGTCGAGCCTGGTATCGCCGTGGCCCGGGAAGTGCTTGAGCGCCCCGACCGAGCCATTCTCCTGCAAGCCGCGCAGGGCGGCGGCGGTCATCCGCGCCACTAACTCGGGCTGCTCGCCGAAGGAGCGCATGCCGATGATCGAATTATGCGGATTTGAGTTGCAATCGGCGGCTGGACCGAGCACGACATTCAAGCCGACGGCGGCTGTTTCGCGCGCGATGACGGCGTACATGTCGTAGGCGCGCTGCGGATCTCCAGTCGCGCCCAGCGCCATATTGCCCGGCCCCATGGCGCTTTCGGCGGTGATGACGGACCAGGTTCCCTCCTGGTCGCAGCCGAGCAGCAGCGGGATGCCGAGGCGGGTATTGCGGGCGAAGGCTTGCAATTGATTGCACAGACTGACCGCGGCGGCGGCGGTCGGTACATTGTCGTTGCTGATGTAGGCGCCGCCGACGAGGTGCTCTTCCATCAGGATGCGGGCTTCGTCCAGTTGGTCGCCGGCAAAGGCGAGCATGAACATCTGGCCGACTTTTTCTTCGGTTGTCATGGATGCGATTGTGGAATCGAGGCTCACGATATTTTTCCTTTGGACGCAAGCTGGCAAGGGTCATTTAACCACAGCCTCTCGCAGGTCACAACCTGGCTCACACAGAATAATGATCCCGAAACTATTCGAAAGTTGTAGGGTTGAGCCGGTGGCTCGACCGCTTATTCCTAAGTTATTTGGGCGTGGCGCCTCACCGAGTCGCCCCTGCAGACGTCATGTTGCGCGGGGATTCATCAAAAAGAGGGCACAGAAGTAATACCAGGTTAGTCATGCGAAAGAAGCGAGCCTCGTAGGGGCGACCAATCTGGTCGCCCGC
>JAPOYS010000166.1 GCA_026706455.1 Chloroflexota bacterium
GCCCAAAGAATTGAGCGCTTCTAGGTAGATATCGGGCGCCGGTTTGCCGCGCGGTACTTCATCGCCATAGATCATCACTTCAAATATCTGATCCAATCCGGTTATGCGCAGGACCGCCTTGATGATGTCAGTCGGCGAGCCGGAAGCCAGTCCGACGCGAAAATGCTCGTTCATGTGCGCGACCGATTCCAGAGCGCCGGGGCGGGTCGGCATGCGCGCTTCGTACTGGGCGATGACGCGCGCTTTCATCTCGGCGATGATGGCGTCGATGGACTCGTCCAGCGCCAGCTTCTCTTGCATCACAGCCGCCCAGCCGCCGGTGCTGCGCCCCATGGCCAGCCGCTGGAATTCATCGGTCCAGACTTTGTCGCGGTCGCGGGCGAATTCAACGCGGGCTTTGTCCCAATAGACCTCGCTATCGACCAGGACGCCGTCCATATCGTAGATGATCGCCTCGATTGGCATGACGCGGTCCTGTTCTTGGTCTGGCGGGCGAGTCACCGCCTCGCCCCTACAATTTAGGTTCGGAGGTTAGACGGCTTGCTCGGGCGGCGGATCAACCACGCCGATGGTCAACAGGATATTGGCGTAGACGCGTTGCTCGCCAGTGGCGATGACCAGGCAGCAGTCTCCTTTCCTGGCTTCATCGTAGAAGGCGAAGCGTTCCAGCGGCGTCAGCGCGACATCATCCGGCAGCAGCCGGCGGAATTCGGCGTAGATGCTGGGCTCGGCGCCGTCGTGGCGCGCCATGACCTGGGCCGCTTCGATTGGCGTGGCGCTCAAGACCGCTTCCAGCACGTCCGTGACTGTCACGTTGCCGGGCGCCAGATTGAGATAGACGCGCTCGGCCAAGGGGTTGGCGCCAGTTTCGAAGGGATAGTTGCCATCGGGGATCAGGATGGTGCTGCCATGACCAGCCGAAGCCAGCGCGCTAAGAATCTGTGGGTGAATCAGTTTGCCTTTAAGCATGAGGACTCCGGATGCTCAGACTTGTGGATTGCTGCCGCCGATTATAGCAGGCGCGCCGCGCGTGTTGCCGGCTGCCGCAATCGGCGCCATCACGCAAGCTTGCGGATGCGGTCGCCCACTTTAATCTCGCCGTCCTGGATGACGAAGGCGTAGACGCCGCGCCGCCGTTCGCGCTCGCCCGTCTCGGTCGCGGTCCACTTGCGCGCAGGCCCGCCAAAGCGGCGCGCGAATTTTGTACAGCCGGTATGCGGCTTGCGCGAGATTTCCATGATCACCCCGCCGAGCTGGATTCGCGTGCCCGGCGGCAGATTGTCCTGCGAAATATCCAGATCGACGAAGAGTTGATCGCCGGCTTCCGCCCAGCGGGACTTATCGCCAGCCAGCAGTTGACTCACGCGGCTGTTCATCAGCGTGATTTGCGCCTCGATATCGTCGCCATGCCGCCGCAGCCAGTCGTCGCCCAGCAAACCGACCTCGGCTGTGAATGTCGCCCGTTCGAGCGGTTCGCGCTGGTCGGGCGCCGGGCGGCGCACGATTAGCTCCACCGAGCCGTTGTCTTGCGGCGAGCGGTCGGTCTGCGCCCAGCGCGCTTCCAAGTCTTCGACTGTCGCTATGCTTGCCATGATCCTCTCCCGGAACTGGACGTCTGTTTGAAAGCAAACTATACGTCATAAAGGCGAAAATGTCTTGAGGTTTTTGGCGCGCTGGCGGATGTAGCAAATGCGCGTCGCAACTGTTACGATAGAGAATCGCAGCGAAAGCAGACGCCCGGGAGCCACTAATCTTATGGCAATTGAACACAGACGATTGGGTAAACACGGCGTGCTCGTCAGCAATCTTTGTCTGGGCACGATGAACTTTGGTCCGCAGACGTCAAAAGAAGAGGCCTTCGCCATCATGGATCGGGCGTTGGAGCTCGGTATCAACTTTTTCGATACGGCTGATGTCTATGGTCGGCAGATCAGACATGGGCTGACGGAAGAAATTATCGGCGAGTGGTTTGCCTGGGGCGGCGGCCGCCGTGACGCGGTTGTGCTGGCGACCAAGGTATACAATCCTGTTAGCGCGCCGCAATACTTGCCTGAACCCAACCGGGATACGCGCAGCCTGTCCGCCTACAAGATTCGCAAGCATTGCGAGGGCAGCCTGGAGCGTTTGCAGACCGACCGCGTCGACATATATCAGATGCACCACGTCGATCGCGATTGCCCCTGGGAGGAAACCTGGACCGGCTTCGGCAGCCTGATCGGGCAGGGCAAGGTGATCTATGTCGGCTCGAGCAACTTCGCCGGCTGGGATATCGCCACCGCTTGCCACGAGGCCGCCTGGCTCAACATGCTCGGATTGGTCAGCGAGCAGAGCATCTATCATCTGGACAATCGCGCGATTGAACTGGAGGTCATCCCAGCTTGTCGACACTATGGCTTGGGCTTGATCCCCTGGAGCCCGTTGGGCGGCGGACTATTGGGCGGCGCGCTGGAGAAGGCGGAGAGGGGCCGGCGGAGCAATCCGAGTCTGATCGCGCGCGTGGAAGCCAAGCGAAGCCAACTCGAGGCCTATGAAGCGCTCTGCCGCGAGATCGGCCACCCGCCGGGCGAGGTCGCCTTGGCTTGGCTGCTGCATAATCCGGCTGTCAGCGCGCCGATCATCGGACCGCGCACGATGGAGCAACTGGAGAGCGCCGCGCGCGCGACGGCGATCAGCTTGGATGAGGATGCGCTGGCTAAGCTTGACGCGATCTTTCCCGGTCCCGGCGGCGAGGCGCCAAAAGCCTATGCCTGGTGAGCGCGGCGGTTGCGCGTCCGCGCGCTCAACTTGAATTGCTCATTGTCAACGATTATCATAGATAAACAGGAATTGCCCGACGTTCAAGAGGGAGCGAACGATGCTTGAGACAGCGACAATCTCAATTTGCCGAACAACACGTATTCTCGCGTTCTGTCTAGTGCTCGTTGCCGGGCTTATCGCGCAGGCGCGCATTATCCCGCTGACCGACGGCTGTACCTTGGATGACGCCATTGATTCGGCCAACCGGGACGATGGGATTGATGACTGCCGCGGCGGACGGGGACCGGAAGATACGATCAGGTTTAATGAGAATGTCAGGATAAGGAGCCGCTTTCCCACAATTACCTCACCGATCATCATTGAGGGTAATGGCCATCGGGTCACGTTGAACGACCGGCCCGCCTTTGTCATTGATGGTGCTACGCTCACGCTTCAGAACATCCGCATACGATTCGTATCGCTCAGAGAAGAAGCCATCTTGCATATCAAGAATGGCAAGTTGAAGCTCAAGAACGCGTCCATTGAGAATTGCACGGGCGGCATCATGGTGGAAAACAGCACGATCGAGATTGCGGGCGATACTTGGATCTGCGGGCATAAGCTCGACGCGGTCAGGAGTTGGTTCAATCCGCCGCCGCCACCGCCGCAGCCGCAGACTTGCGCCTCGGTGCCCGGCGTCGCGGTGACCGCCACCTACGGCTTGGGCAGCGGCGTGCAATGCCAGCGCGTGGGCGCCACAGCCATCGCGAATCAATACGGGATTCACTCCGGCTATCTTGACGCCGTCGATGTATGGGCCTATGCGGAGCAGGGCGTTCAAGTGTGCATTCCCCACCTCGGCCAGGTGGTCTTTATGGATGCGACGACCATGCCGCGCTCACGCGCTGCGGTCGACGCCTATAGCGAAGGCTATCGGACCTGCGTATCAATAAACCGTCCCGGCACGATTATCCTGGTCGCGGGTCAGCCGCCGCCGCCCAAGGGCGAGCCCGTGGTTGCCGAGCCGGTGGTCAGCGGTCCCGTGGTCGATGGCTGCCCAGCCCGGACAACCGGTCATCTCATTTTCCGCGCCGAACCGTCCCTGGATGCCGAGCCAATTGGCATTGTCCTTCGCGGTACGACTGTCGGCGTTGTCTCGCGCAGCCGAGGCTGGTACCAGATCAACCATGAGGGGCAGCGAGGCTGGATCGGCGGCCGGTACGTCGATAACTTCAGCAACTGCTGAGCGGTAGAACGATTGAACGAACGGGTTTCGATAGGCAATGCCTGCGGACGCGCGCATCTAATCGGAACCTGTATATGCTTTCCAAAGCAGCTCCGCAATGTGCATGACCGGGGGCGGCTTCGGCTGAGATTGAAGCTGTTGCCGCAGCTGCGCGATGCAGCCGATATTGCCGGAGACGACGAGATCGGGCTGGACCGCCAGGATGGACTCGACCTTGCGCCGTCCGAGTTCTGCCGCCAGGGCTGGCTGATCAATGTTGTAGGTTCCGGCCGAGCCACAGCACTGGCCAGCATCGGCGATAGGCAGCAGGCGCAAGTTCGGTATCTGGTTCAATAGATTTCGCGGCTCGCTATGAAGGCTCTGCGCGTGAAGCAGGTGGCAGGCGTCCTGATAAACCACGCGGCGCTCGCTGGCGAATCCGGCTGGCGCGCGCATGCCTACGGTTGACAGGTAGGCGCTGAAATCCATAACTTTGCGCGAGAAGGCGATCGCGCGTTCGGCGTCCGGCTGACCCTTGAAGAGCAATTCGTAGTCCTTGATGCCGGAGCCGCAGCCAGCCGCCGTCGTGATGATGGCGTCGATGTCAGCCGGGATAGCGATAAAATTGCGCCGGGCGATTTCCTGCGCTTGCTGCTCGGCGCCGACATGCAGCAGGATGGAGCCGCAGCAGCCGGCGTCGGGCGGGTTATGCACCTCGACGCCGTTGGCCGCCAAGACCTGCGCCGCCGCAAAGTTAATTTCCGGCGCCAGCGCCTGCTGCACGCAGCCCGGCAGCAGCGCCACCACGCCACGGCGCTCGCCCTGCGCGGGCAGGACCGGCGGCATGGGGCGGGACGCCGGCAACTGATCCGGCAGCAAGTTCAGCATGGAAGCGAAGGGGAGCGGCAGCGCGCCGCTCAGCGCCTTGCCCAGCTTTCCCGCTTGCGCCGCCAGCCGGAAACGCTTGGGATAGGGCAGGGTCGAAATCACCAGATTGCGCGCCATAGCATCAAGCGGAGGACGGCGGCGTTCGGCTTCCTGCAGCGCGCGATAGCTCACCAGCAGATCGCCATATTCGACGCCGGAGGGGCAGGCGGGCACGCAAGCCATGCAGCCGAGGCAGCGGTCGATATAGGGCTGCGCGTCTTCAGCCGCTAGCTTGTCTTCCAATACGTTTTTCATCAGGTAAATACGCCCGCGAGGCGAGTCCATCTCTTCGCCCAGCAGGCTATAGGTCGGGCACGCGGCGAGGCAGAAGCCGCAGTGCACGCATTTCTCGATGGCGGTGGCCATCTCCGGCGCTCTCAAGTCGTCGCTTTCTATCTGATGTCGCATTTTCTTCTTTCGCCACAGAGGCGCAGAGGCACGGAGACCGAATCTTGTGCCCTTCGTCACATGAATTTGTTGTACGGGTCGAGCACTTGCTTGACGCGCTGCGCCAGGACATTGTCGATCGGCTCGCCAATGACCGCCGATTTGACTGCGCCGCGCAGGCATAAGCCAGTGAGCGCCAACTTTTGCAGCGCGGCATCCAGCGCGTCGACCTCATCGGTCGCGACCCAGGCTACGTTGCCGCCAACGCTATACCGTCGCCGCGCTCCAGCAAGCGCCGCCTCGAATGCTGGAATCTGCTTCGGCGACAGCGCCACTTTGACCAGGCAACCGCCCGCCAAGTCGGCTAGCGGATTCCAGAGGCTCCCGCTATCAGCCAATTCCTCGATATCGAGAGGCGCGGTTTCGCGCGCCATCGCCGATGAGAAGCGCTCGACCCGCTGCGGCAGGGTCTCGTCGTAGCCGGCCAGGCGCGCCAGCAGAGACCAGCCCCTTGCGCCCGGAATCAAGTCCAAGGCATCCAATTCAAAGGCGCTCTGATTGATGAAATAGACGGCTCGCAGCGCCTCTTCCAGCGGTCCATAGTCGAGGCGCAGGCTGCGAAAGCTGGGCGCGTCGGGGAAGACTTTGAAGGTCAGCTCGGTCATGATGGCGTAGCGCCCCAGACTGCCGACCAGGAACTTGCTCAGGTCGAAGCCGGCTGCGTTCTTGACCACTTTGCCGCCGACGCGAAATGCCCGCCCCAAGCCGTCGACCACCTCCGCGCCCAGGATGAAATCGCGGACGCCGCCGTAGCGATAGCGGCGCGAACCAGCCAGATTGCAGGCGACCGTTCCGCCAATCGTAGCCGAAGCGCCCATCAGCGGATCGCAGGGCAAGTACTGCCCTTGCTGGCTGAGCGCGGCGGCCAGGTCGCGCACGGGCGTACCCGCGCGAAGGGTCACGGTATATTCGCTGGGCTGATATTCGATGATGCCGGTCATGCCGGAGAGCTCGGCGCTGGCCGCGCCGTCGTGGGCGTTGTGGAGCGCTGTCTTGCTGCCATTGCCGACCACATGGACGCGCTCGTTGTCGCGAACAATTGCCTGCAGCTCGGTTACCGATCGCGGCGCGTTCACACTCATTCGCGTGAAATCACTCCCGCTTTTTCGAGGGGGTGCAGGCCCTGCAGCTTCAGCGCCGGCGCCTCGCCGCCGGGGAACATCTTGCCGCGGTTGGCGATTTCCCGCGGGTCAATCGACCGCCGCAGCGCCTGCATGATATCGATTTCTTCTTCGCTGAACATCGCCGGCAGGTAATCGCGCTTCTCCATGCCAACGCCGTGCTCGCCCGTGATCGACCCGCCCAGGTTGATGCAGAGCGCCAGGATCTCGCCCGCCAGCGCTTCGGCTTTCTCCAGCGCGCCGACCGCGCGCCCGTCGTACAGGATCAACGGGTGCAGATTGCCATCGCCGGCGTGGAAGACATTGGCCACTTCCAGACCGTATTTTACTTTGAGCGCGTTGATGGCGAGCAAAGCTTCGCCCAGGCGGCTGCGCGGCACGACCCCGTCCTGCACGATGTAATCCGGGCTGAGGCGACCGACAGCGGAAAAAGCGCCTTTGCGCCCCTTCCAGATGCGCGTCCGTTCCGCCTCGCTCTCCGCGACGCGCAGCTCAAAGGCGCCCGATTGCTGGATGATGCCCTGCAGCCGCTCGAATTCGGTATTGACCTGGATGGACTCGCCTTCCAGTTCAACAATCAAGAGGGCTTCCGCGTCTGGATAGCCGGCTTTGACCGAGGCTTCGGCCGCTTCAATCGCCAGCCGGTCCATGATCTCCATTGCCCCGGGCAGCAAGCCGGAAGCCACCACCATCGATACGGCGTCGCCGGCGCGTCCCAAATCGTCATAGGCGGCCAGCACCGTGCGATACACCTCCGGCTGCGGCATTAAGCGCACGGTGATCTCCAGCGCGATGCCGAACAAACCTTCCGAGCCGACGAAGAGCCCGATGAGATCGGGTCCGATGCCGACGCCTTCGACGCTTTCACTCCCGAATTTCGTGACTGTGCCATCAGCCAGCACGACCTTCATACCCAGCACGTGATTGCTGGTCATGCCGTATTTCAGGCAGTGGGCGCCGCCGCTGTTGAAGGCGATATTGCCGCCGATGGTGCAGATCGACTGGCTCGATGGATCGGGCGCGTAGTACAAGCCGTAGGGCTGCGCCGCTTCGCTGATGCTGAGGTTGATGACGCCCGGCTCAACGACGGCGATGCGCTGCTGAGGATCAAGCTTCTTGATGCGATTCAGGCGATTCAAGCCGATGGTCAAGCCCTCGGGGATGGGCAGCGAGCCGCCGGACAAACTGGTGCCGCTGCCGCGCGCGACAAAGGGTACAGCGTGATCGTGGCAGAGCCGCACCGTGTCGACGATCTCCGCTTCATTGACGGGCAGCACAACTGCGCCCGGTTTGGCGCTGAAGGCGGTCAGCGCGTCGGATTCGTAGGGGAGCAATTCGACATCGCGCGTCAGCAGGCGCTGAGGGGGATAGATGCTTTCGAGCGCGGCGAAAAAGGCGCGGTTCACCCAGCCGCCTCCAGCCGCAGCTCGACCTGTTTGGATAGTTTCTTCAGCGACTGTTTGGCGATCTGTTTGGCGGCGACATCCAGCAGGCGCTGGCCGACAGCGGCGATCTTGCCGCCGATGCGGGCGTCGCCGGCGTAGTGCATCACGGTGAGGCCGTTCTCGCGCGCCAGGCGGATCCTGCCCTCGCCGGTGACGTGCCCGGCCGGTCCCTTGCCTGCGACTATCAGCCGATAACTCTCCGGCTCATTGACATCCGCCAGTTCAAACTGCGCTTCAAACTTGCCGTTCACCGGTCCCACGCGGACCGACAGTTTACTCTGGTATTTGTTCTCGCCGATCGCTTCCAAGCCCTTCGAGCCCGGGATGATGCTGCCCAGGACATCCATGTCCATCAGCACGTCCCAGACCAGCTCGCGCTCGAAGTCGAAATCGTAGCTG
>JAPOYS010000015.1 GCA_026706455.1 Chloroflexota bacterium
CAAACGCGCCCAACTCGGCGCCCACTACACCTCGCGCGACGACATCCTGCTCATCATCGAACCCGTCCTCATGCAGCCCCTGCGTTACGCCTGGGATACCGCGCAACTGGAAGCCGCGCCCATTCGCGAGCGCTACGAGCGGGCGACCACCGGCCGCGCCAAAACCAAGGCCCGAGGCCAACTGCTGGATAAACGCGCCGCCATTCTGAAACGCATCCGCGAGACGAAGGTGCTCGACCCCGCCTGCGGCAGCGGCAACTTCCTCTATATCGCCCTGCAATCCCTGATGGACCTGGAAAAAGAGGTCATCCAGCATCCGCTCTGGGCGGGCTTGCAAATGGCGGCGCGCGAAGTCCACCCGCGCCAGATGTACGGCATCGAAATCAACCCCATCGCCCAGGCTCTCGCCAGCATCGTCGTCTGGATCGGCTACATCCAGTGGCGCATCAACAACGGCTACGGTCAAGAATTCGGCGAGCCCATCCTGGAAGAATTGGAAGACAATATCGTCTGCAAAGACGCGATACTGGCTTTCAACAACGAAGACAATCCCACCGAACCCGAATGGCCCGCCGTCGACGTCATCGTCGGCAATCCGCCGTTCTTGGGCGGCAAGAAGCAAAGAAGAGAACTTGGTGATGAATACATTGAGCGCTTGCGGTCGCATTATCCCCAAATACACGGTGAGGCGGACTTATCAACATATTGGTTTGAAGTGGCGAACAACCAGATTAAGCAAGGCAAAGCGAAACGGGCGGGACTATTGAGCTCGAACAGCATCATTGGAATCCGCAGCCGCCCGGTGCTCGGCAGGATCAAAGCCGACGGCGATATCTTTATGGCCTGGCCCGACCGAGAATGGATACTGGAAGGCGCAGCCGTCCGTGTCTCGATGATTGGCTTTGACGATGGAAGCGAGACCGCAAAATCATTGGATGGCGCAGCCGTCAACGAAATAAATCCAGATCTCACCGAAAGGGATTACATCTCCGCAGCGCTCCGGTTAGAAGAAAACAGAAATATCTCCTTTATGGGCATTTCGCCAACCGGCAACTTCGCCATTGACGACAAGCGCGCGCAAAAGATGCTGGCGGCAGACAAAAGCAATGCGGATGTGCTAAGCCCATTTGTTAGCGGCGCAGACATAACGGCTCGCGATCGCTCAAACTGGATCATTAACTTTACCGGTCTCGATTTGCCGCAAGCCAAACGGTACGTACTGCCGCTGCGACATCTGTTGGAACATGTTAAACCATACCGTGACAACCACCGAAACAAGAATCTACGAGCAAACTGGTGGCTATTCGAGGCGACTCGATCCGGCATGGTAAAGGCGCTGGGAACAGTGTCTCGACAATTGATGACTTCGCTCACTGCAAAGCACCGATTCTTCGTCTGGGTTCCGAGCGAGGCGCGCGCCGCCAATACGGTAGTAGCCATCGCAAGAGACGATGACTATATGTTCGGCATGTTACATTCGAAAATTCACGTTCTTTGGGCGTTGCGAAAAGGAGCGACGCTAGAAGACCGCCCGCGTTACAACAACTCCACCACCTTCGAGACCTTCCCCTTCCCCTGGCCGCCGGGCTGCGAAGACGAATCCTGCGCCGCCCATGCCGCCATCAGCGCCGCCGCTGCGCAGCTGCACGAAGAGCGTCAGGCCTGGCTTAATCCCGCCGACGAATCCCGTAGGGGCGATTCTGTGAATCGCCCGCCAGCCGCCCTCAAAGACCGCACGCTCACCAACCTCTACAACGCCCTGCAAGTCTTCCGCGGCCAAGACAGCATCAAGACCAAGCGGGCCGCCGCCGACTTCGCGCCGCGCCTGGATGAACTGCACCGGGCGCTGGACGAAGCCGTCTGCGATGCCTACGGCTGGGACTATGGTTTGTTGGAGGATGAGGAGGAGATTCTGAGACGGTTGTTGGCGTTGAATTTGGAACGGGCGGGTCAGTCGGACTGAGGGTTCTGGGGCGGCTTCTCCAACGTGAGGTCCAGGTGGTCGGCGATTGTGAGCAGGATAGAGCGGTTTTCAAGCACGACCTGCTCGACCAATTCCAGCCGCTGCTCAACCCGGACCATCCGTTCTTCCAACGCTTCTATCCGCTCGCCGTTTTGGCTGACGGCTTCCGTCAAGCCCAGCACTGCGGCTTCGTAACCATCCATCCGATCCATCAAGGTGTGCAACGCATTGCGCATGCCCGTGTATTCATGCTGAATCAATTCCATTCGAACATCCTGAGTCGCCATGCGCCGCCTCCTTTAATCCGCATACAGTATAATCGCGCTATGTCAGCCTGTCAAAATGGAAGAGCGACAATCTCCCCGCCGGCGGTCAGTGTCGGCGCGACCTACGCGACCTTCTGTAGTTTCCTCCGTTCCTCTGTGGTCAATTCATAGCGCTGCTACAATAAACCCAGCCACCAGCCAAGGAGAACTGCCATGTTCCAGGGACTCAGAAACAGCGCCCACGGCGTCGCCGATGAATTCAAGAAGTTCGTCATGCGCGGCAACGTGGTGGACCTCGCCGTCGGCATCATCATCGGCACCGCCTTCAAGAGCATCACCACCTCGCTCGTCAAGGATGTCGTCACGCCGCCCATCGGGCAGCTCACCGGCGGGCTCGATTTCTCCCACTGGGTCATCCCGCTCGATCTGCTCAACCTCGGCCGCGCCACCGCCGAAGTCGCCACCATCAACATCGGCAACTTCGTCAATGTCGTCATCGACTTTCTCATCACCGCCGCCGCCGTCTTCCTCTTGATCAAGTTCGTCAACAAGCTCGACGAAGCCGTCGATGAAATCGGCGATATGCTCGATGGCGATGAGGAAGAAGTCGCGCCCGAGCCGGAACCCGAGCCAGAGCCAGAACCAGAGCCAGAACCAGAGCCGACAACGGAAGAAAAGATCCTCGAAGTCCTGGAGCGCATCTCGGCGCAGTTGGACCAGACCGCGCAATCATCGAAATCGTAGGGGCGCCCTGCGATTCGCCCGCCGCGCGCATCGATCGATGTCCACTTCCCGCACCGTCCTCGGTGAACTCTTTGTCCTCGGTGTCCTCGGTGGTGAAAGCTGTTACTTATTCGCCAAAGGGAAACGCTCCCCAATGTCTGTATTGCGCCATACTGGACAAGGCATGACAGTCCCGCCATGTTGCGCTATAGTGAATCGCGTAATCCGTGATTAACCAGGAGAAATCAACCATGTCAGACGACAAAATCAAAGACGCCCTGCGCATGATGCCCTACGGCTTTTACGCCTTCACGACCAATAACGGCGACGAAGTCAACGCCATGGTCGTCAACTGGGTCTCGCAGATGTCATACGCGCCACGCCTGCTCGCGGTCGGCATTCAGAAGTCCTGCTACTCGCGCGGCTTGCTGTCGGTCGGCGGCAGCTTCGGTTTGAACATCTTCCTGCAAGCCGATTCAGAAGCCATCATGGGCGTCACTAGCGGGCGCGCCAAAAAACCGGAAAAGATGGAGTCCGTCCAATTCACGCCGGCGCCCGAGACTGGCGCGCCCCTGCTGGCCGGCGCCGCCGCCTACATCGAATGCCGAGTGACGCAGATCATCGATGTCGGCGGCGACCATGACATCATCGTCGGCGAAGCGATCAACGCCGATGTGATGAAAGAAGGCGCGCCGCCCGATGTGCTCTCGCTGACCCAACTCGGCTGGAGCTACGCCGGCTAAACCGCCGCGCCGCCTCACGTCGATTGTAGGGGCGGGCCTTGGCTCGTCCGCAACAGCGCCGTAATCCCAATACCTTAACGCGCCGGCAACTCCCCCGTCCGCAGCACCGCCAGCAGCTTGGTCGTCAACCCGTCCAGGCTGTGCTCGCGCTCGACGCTTTCGCGCAGCCGCGCGCCAATCGCGATTCGCTCCGCCGCCGGCAGCTTGCAAAGCCGCTCCAGCCGATCGCGCAGCCCCGCGACATCCTCCGGACCCGTAGTCAGGAGCAGGTCGGCCTCAGCGCCAAGCAGGGGCTTGAAGGCCGGATTGCAGACCACCGTCGGCAGGCCGCAAGCCATGCTCTCCAGCGCCGCCTTGTCAAAGAGGCCGACCGGGCTCATGTTGACCGCGACCGTCGCCCGCTGATGCCAAGCGCGGACATCCGCCGGCGGCAAGTCGCCCGTGAATATGCAGCGCTCAGTTATGTTCAGTCGCTGCGCCAGCGCCTGCAGGTCCCGCTGATAAGCGAGCGCGTTATCGTTTTGCGCGCCGCCAATCAGCGCCAGCCGCGCCTCCGTCCCCGCCACCGCCGCAATCACAGTCGCCTGATGCTTGATCGGCGCCAACCGCCCTACTTGAACAACCAGCAGTGGAGTCCTCCCTCCCTCTTTATGGGCGCCCGAGGGCGGGAGTGAGTGAAACTCGGTATCAATACCATGCCCGGTGACGCGCAGCTTCTCCATCGAATATGGAAAGCTGGACGCGTCAGCGCTGACGACCCGCCAGGACATCGCGCTACCCAGACGCAATTGCGCCGACCGCTGCCGATGCGTATACCACAGCAGCGTCCGAATGCCGCGCGCCGTCAGCAGCGGACCGGCCAAGCCCGCGAACAGCGGCGTCATGTGCGCGAAGCAGGCGTCGTAGCGGCGCGTGGCCAAGAGGCGCAGCAAATGGCGGTAGAATTCCCAAAGGCGGCGGGGCTTGCTATAACCGCGCTCGCGCCCGGCGGAGTAGACCCGCGCGTTGGCTGGCAAGTCGTAGACGCCCCGCTGCATCGTGAGCACGTCAATGCTTTCGCATTCGGCCGCCAAACGGCGTATCCAGTTGCAGGCGAAGCCCAGCACCGGATCGCTCTCATCGGTCATCAAGTTAAAGAGCAGAAGGCGCATCAATCAACCGCCGCCGGTCGTTGAACTGATCAACCAGACGCGCCTAATCGGGATAGCCTAGCGCGTCAATCGCTTCGGCCGCGGCGAAGTCCTTTGCCGTTAGCTTGTTGCCGGCGTCATGCGTCGTGAAGGACACGCTCACGCGCCGCCAGCCGATGCGCATGTCCGGGTGATGATCCAAGCCCTCGGCGATCACGCCCACGCTCGAGGCGAAAGCCAAGCCCGCCAGATAGCTGTCGAAGGAGAAGTCTTTTACCAGAGAATCTCCCTCACGCTCCCAGCCTTGCGCTTGCCCCAGTCGCTGGTTGATTTCCGCTTCTGTAAATGCTGTCGCCATTTTTCCGCTCCGCTGATTTGGGCTGTCCTGCGGATTATAGCAGTTGCGCGAGCTTGTCAGGAAGGCGTCTCGCAGTTATGCTACGGAAATATCAATCCGGGCAGCGGCAAGCAATGGGAGACGACAGCTTCTTTATCGTCATCGAAGGCATGGACGGCGCTGGCAAAACTGTCAACGCCAAGTTGTTGCACACTGTTTTGAAGCAGACACACCGTGATGAGGTTTTGCTTACCAATGAGCCGGAGGCCACATCGCTCGTTGGTAGAGAAATCCGGGAGGCCTTGGCTCGACAGACCCAATTTAGCCCAACCGCCCTAGCGCTCGCCTTTGCCTTAAATCGCACCGACCATCTTGAGCGAATCATAGAACCATTCCTGATGGGCGAGCAGCGGATTGTCGTCTGTGATCGTTACTTGCTCTCTTCGCTCGTCTATCAATCGGTAGACTGTATAAGTATGGAAGATGTTTATTGCATGAATCAATGGTCGCGACAACCCGACTTGACGCTCCACCTGAACATCCGTCCGTATGATGCCTATGCCCGTCTACGTAAACGAGAAGGTAAACGCGATTTATTTGAGAACAACCTCGCTGAGCGCGCTGAGAAATATCAGGCCGCTATTGCGCTTCTACGCGGCAAAGGCGAGACGATAGTCGAAGTAGACGCCAATCGTAGCATAGAGCTTGTCTTCGGCGATGTCCTCGCCGCGCTCAAAGAACACGGTCCCAATTGGCTGCGCATCCAGCCGCCATTGCTACTCAAATAACTGCTCGCCTGCTCGCATACGCTTTTGCCAGACGCTCAAACGCGCAAAAAAAACAATCCACCAAACACTTGACAATAAAACACATGTTCTATATCATGGGGGTATGGCTGGACGTCTCGCATCCGAAACCCTGAATAAACTCTCCCAGATGGGCGATGTCACCCTGCACGAACCGGCCGGCGACAGCCCGCAAGCCGAGCGCAGGCGCCGCATGCGCAAACAGGAGTTCAACTTCAGCGACTGCATCGCCAACCTGCAAACGCCGCGGGGACCCAAACCTGTCCTCAAAACGATGATGACGACAGCCTGCGAACGCAACTGCCACTATTGCGTCTTTCGCGCCGGGCGCGCGAAAACCAAGCGCGTCACCTTTTCGCCGGACAATATGGCGAACGCATTTGAGACCTTGGAAAGCGCCGGCAAAGTGGACGGGCTCTTCCTGTCCTCTGGCATTATCAAAGGCTCCGTTACGACGCAGGACAAGATCATTGATACCGCCGATATCATCCGCAACAAGCAGGGTTATCGTGGCTACATCCACCTCAAGATCATGCCCGGCATCGAATACGACCAGCTCTATCGTTCGATGCAGCTGGCCGACCGCGTCTCCGTCAATCTGGAAGCGCCGACGGCGGCGCGGCTGGCGGCGCTCGCCCCCAAGAAAGTATTCATCGAAGAACTCCTGCAAATGCTGCAATGGGCGCAAAATATACGAAGCGACAACCAGCATCAAAAGCTGGCCAGCAGCGTGACGCAATTTGTCGTCGGCGCCGTCGGCGATACCGATCTCGAACTTCTGTCGATGAGCGACAATCTGTACAGCCAAGCCAAGTTGGCGCGCGTATATTACTCGGCTTTCTCGCCCGTGCCCGGAACGCCCTTTGAAAACCTGCCCGCGACCGAAGCCATTCGAGAATTCCGACTGTATCAATCCAGCTTTCTGCTGCGCGACTATAAGTGGGATGTCGAGGAGTTGCCTTTCTTGCGCGATGGCAACCTGCGTACCGATGTCGACCCCAAGCAAGCCTGGGCCGATGAACACCTGCTGCATCAGCCAATTGAAGTCATGTCCGCGGAACGGGAGCAGCTCCTGCGCATTCCCGGCGTCGGTCCCATCGGCGCGAACGCCATCATTAGCGCGCGCCGGCGCGGCAATCTGACCGAGCTGGTTCACCTGAAGCAAATCGGCATCCGCACTCCACATAAACTGGCCAAGTATGTCCTGCTCAATGGAACTCAACCCGTCCATCAGTTGAACCTATTTTGACGGTCATGCCCAATCGCAGTATCAATCCGGCAGCTGCCGCCGGCAAGCGTCTTCCAAGCAACATTGATACCCCAGATTTCCTCAGCCAAGATTGCCGCGCCGTCGCCCGCGCCAGCCAACGCATGGAAGAAATCTTCGCGCATTGGCGAGCGCTGGGCTTCATCGGCGGCGACGACTGAGCCAAGTGCAGCGAGCCAGCTTCGACCGCGACGCATAGAATCATTGCCAAGCAATGCACTGTTCGCTAGAATCAGAACCGAATTGTAGCCCTTGGCTACAACAAATATCACAAGATTAAAGGAGACAGCCTTATGAAACGCGCAATTCGTCTGCTAATTTTGCTCGGCATTTTGGCGGCGCTTGGCGTCGGCGCCACCGCCCAAGGCGACTACGCCGAGGGAACCGAAATCAGCCTTCTCCAGTGGAGCCATTTCGTGCCGCGCTACGACGAATGGTTCGACGCCTACGCCGGGGAGTGGGGCGAAGCCAACGGCGTCGGCGTGACCGTTGACCATGTCAATTTCACCGAGCTCTTCTCGACGCTCGCGGCCGAAATCGACGCCGGCGACGGCCATACGATCGTCGAAGTCTTGTTCTCGCCCGCGTCCTATATCGACGGCTTGCATGACCTCCGCGATATCAATGAAGCGGCCGCCGAAATGTGGGGCGAGCGCGCCAGCACCTGCCAAGCCGCTTCCTACTTGCCGGTGGTCGATACCTATTACGCCTACACGCACGGCTACGTCCCCGATCCCGGCGATTACGATATCGCCCTCTGGACGGACGCCGGTTACCCCGAGGGACCCAAGACCTGGGACGATCTGCTCGAAGGCGGGCGCAGCATCTTTGAGTCCACCGGCGTCCCAGTCGGGATCGGCATGAGCCCCGAGCTTGACAGCCGCATGGCCAACCGCGCCGCCATCTGGAGCTTTGGCGGCAGCGTGCAGGACGAGAACGAAAATGTCGTGCTCAATAGCGAAGAGACCATCGCCGCCGTTAAGTATTTGGCGCAGCTGCAGAACGAAGCCATGACCGACGAGGTCTTCGGCTGGACCGCCGCCAGCAACAACCAGG
>JAPOYS010000117.1 GCA_026706455.1 Chloroflexota bacterium
GCCAGGACAAGCACGATGTCTACGGCTTCCGCCAAGCCACCATCGGCGCGATGGCCGAGTATATGCTCTTCCCGGCCGGCGCGCTGAATTACAAGGTGCCTGATTCCCTGCCGGCGCATCACGCCGCCTTCATCGAGCCGCTCGGCTGTTCAATACACGCCGTGGAGCGCGGCGAAATTGAGCTGGACGATGTGGTAGTGATCGCCGGCTGCGGTCCGCTGGGTTTGGGTATGGTGGCGGCCGCCCGCCTCAAGAATCCGCGTCTGTTGATCGCCATCGATCTCAACGACGAGCGGCTGGAGATCGCCGAGCTCTGCGGCGCGGACATGAGCCTGAACCCCAACAATGTCGATGCGATTGACGAAGTCTTGAAGCTGACCGATGGCTACGGCTGCGATGTCTACATTGAAGCGACTGGTTACCCCGCCGCCGTGCTGCAAGGCTTAAATATGATCCGCAAGCTGGGCACATTCGTCGAGTTCAGCGTCATGCGGGAACCGGTGACGGCTGACTGGACGATCATCGGCGATACCAAGGAGCTCAACATTCATGGCTCGCACCTCAGCCCCTACACCTATCCCATCGCCATCGACATGCTGAGCAAGGGCTTGCTGCCGATGGAGCGCATCATGACGCACCAACTGCCCTTGAGCGAATTCCAGGCCGGCATAGACTTGGTGGCCGCTGGCACAGAATCGGTCAAAGTCACGCTGACGCCCTAGCATCGCTACGCAAAGTTGCGTGTAGGGGCGACACTTGTGTCGCCCGCTTAAGGAGACAACATTGTCTCAACCACTTGCCGGCAAAGTCGTCATCATCACAGGCGCCAGCTCGGGCATCGGCGCGGCTTGCGCCCGGCTGCTGGCTGCGCAGGGCTGCAAACTGACGCTGGCGGCCCGCTCCGTTGACAAGATGGAAGCGCTGGCGGACCAGCTGCCCGTCGAAACGTTCGTCCTCCGCGCCGACATGACCGAGGTCGCCGATATCGCGAACATGGTGGAGCGGACGCTGGAGCGCTTCGGGCGCCTCGATATTATGCTGGCCAACGCCGGCGTCTATATCCCCGGGCAGTTTGCGGATGGCGACATGGATGCCTACTCGATGATGCTGAAGCTCAATGTCGACGCAGTTTTTCGCTGCGCGCACGCGGTCATTCCAATCATGAAGGCGCAGGGGGGCGGCGATATCATCGTGACCAGTTCGATCTCGGGCCACATGGATATTGTCGGCGAGCCGGTTTACAGCGCCAGCAAAAACGCCGTGCAAACCTTCGTTCACACCTTGCGGCGACAAGTGGCGGGCGATGGCATCCGTGTGATGTCGCTGGCGCCCGGTCCGGTCGCCAATCCAATGCAGTGGCTGTATGAAGCGGAAGAGCAGCGGCGCGCGGTTGAAGAAGCCGGCTCGCACTTGGCGTCGGAAGATTGCGCCGAGGCGATTCTATTCATGCTGTCGCGCCCGCCCCATGTCACCATTCGCGATATAGTCATACTGCCGCAGATCAACCGTGTCTAACGGCCGCCTACTCCGCCAAGCATGTAGGGGCGAGGTCGCGCAGACACTGACCGGCGGCGGTGACTCGCCCGCTATCAGAAGGGACGCAACGCATGAATTCGCTCGAAGGCAAAGTCGTCATCATCACTGGCGCCAGCTCGGGCATCGGCGCGGCTTTCGCCCGGCTGCTGGCTGAGCAAGGCTGCAAACTGACGCTGGCGGCCCGTTCGATCGACAAGCTGGAAGCGCTGGCAACGGAACTGGACGCCGAGGCGCTGGTTGCGCCGGCCGATATGACCGAGGCCGCCGATATCGCGGATATGGTGGAGCGGACCCTGGAGCGATTCGGGTGGATTGATGTCATGTGCGCCAACGCCGGCGTCTATGTTCCCGGTGAATTCACCGATGGCGACATCGACGAGTTGACCCGCATGCTGCGAATCAATGTTGACGCTGTGCTGCGCTGCGCCCATGCCGTCATCCCGCAGATGAAGGCGGCTGGCGAAGGCGATATCGTCGTGACCAGCTCAATCTCCGGCTTCATTGATGTGCATTGGGAGCCGATCTACAGCGCCAGTAAACATGCCGTGCAAACCTTCGTGCATACGGTGCGCCGGCAATTGGCCGGTTCTGGCATCCGCGTGATGTCCCTGGCGCCGGGGCAGGTGGCGAATCCGCTCTGGGGCTTCCATGAGTCAGCCGAAATCCGGCGCGTATCAGCTGGCGAGCGCAGTCATTTGACCTCCGAGGATTGCGCCGAGGCTTTAGTTTACATGCTGTCGCAGCCGCGCCGCGTCACGATACGCGACCTGGTGATCCTGCCGCAGAATCAGGTGAATATTTGAGGAGATCTGCGTTTATGACGGATTCGCTCGCGGGCAAAGTCATCATTATCACCGGCGCCAGCTCGGGCATCGGCGCGGGCGCGGCGCGCCTGCTGGCTCAGCAGGGCTGCAAGCTGACGCTGGCCGCTCGCTCGCTCGACAAGCTGGAAGCGCTGGCGGCGGAACTGTCGGCGGAGAGCCTGGTCCTGCGCGCCGATATGACTGTCCCCGCGGACATTGAGGCTATGGTGTCGCAGACGCTTGAGCGCTTCGGCCGGATAGACGCGCTTTTCGCCAACGCCGGCATCTTCATCCACGGCGACTTTGCCGCCAACGACATCAATGACATTTCCGACATGCTCACAATCAACGTCGACGCGGTGCTGCGCTGCGCCCACGCCGTCATCCCGATTATGAAAGCGCAGGGCGCCGGCGATATCCTCATCACCAGCTCGGTCGCCGGCCACGAGAAGCTGCATCGCGGTCCTGCCTATGGCGCGACCAAGCACGCGATCGAGACCTTCGTCAATACGCTGCGCCGTCAAGTGGCTGCGCATGGCATCCGCGTGATGTCGCTGGCGCCGGCGCGCGTCGCCAATGAGCTATGGAATTTGACGGATAGCGACGAGATCGAAAAGGTGACGGTGGGCGACGAACACTACTTAAAAGTGGAAGATGTGGCGGAAGCGGCTCTGTTTATGCTCTCGCGTCCGCGGCATGTCACCATCCGCAATCTGGTCATCATCGCCAAGCAGCAGGATGTTTGACGCATTGGGACAGCCACATTTACCAAGCTGCGTCCGCGGCATGTAACTGTGCGCAAATTGGACTAGATTCCACGCTATCGAGAGGCCAAAGGAGAAATAGGTTGTCCTGTTGCTTAGCGGTCCATTATCTAGGTGATTGCGCGCGGCGGATGCATACCAGCTTTGATCCATGCGCGCCTTGCCGTCACAATCGCCGGACGATTCATGCGCAAGCGCGAGATCGTCGCCCGCCCAATTGGCGTTAAACCGGTCAACTCCATTCCCGCGGCTGCCCAAAGAAAATGTTCCGACCACCTGTCCAATCGCGGATTAAACAGAGGTGATTCAAACCCGGTTTCCAGATCAGTCCCAATCCGAAAATCGGACTTGTAGCTGTTGCAGTGAAAACAGGCCAGGCACAGATTTTCTATGTCAGTCTCACCGCCGGATGACAACGGCTTAATGTGGTCAACAACCAGCAAAACGCCGATAAGCTCCTGAGCTTGGCAATATTCACATTGTCCGTTCGCGCGTTGTCGGACGGCTTTTCGAAATCTGAGGGGAATATATGCCATTTATTCTGCGGCAAGTTCAACGTTTAAATACTGTAATGTGGCGTGACCGCGTTCCTGCAACTGAACCAGGGCGTGAGAGCGCAGCACCGTTTGCCGATCGACCAAGCGGAGCAAAGACTCTAACTCGGATTCTTCAGCGTGGCTTAACGTGTCTTCGCTTCCACGCTCCATCAGATTTCTAATGCGTCTATCTTGTGAGAAGGTCAGACGCAGATGAACTAAGTTCCATAGCTGTTCGTCGGAGAAATATGCGAGCCTGTCCAAAAACTGTTCACTGTCCGATGACTCGCTAAACAGCATTGCCAAGCCATCTTCAAGAACCGATTCTAGGCTGCAATTCTCATGTTCCGAGATTCTGCGCGCCAGTTCTTCAATGTCGCTAGGAATCTTCAGTTCAACTTTCGATTGCGGCATCGTTCTCTCACAGTAACTAACCTAGTGTATCATTGTAACCCATATCATATGTGCAAGGTCCATCCGCATATGCCGCGCTGCCTTACGCCAACAGCTTCCGCGCCGCCGCCAGGCTCTGCGGCACGCCGACCGCCAGCGGCTCCTCCGCGCCTTCGTATTCAAGCGACCACCAGCCAGCGTAACCCGCGCCATCCATGACCACGCGAATCGCCGCCAGATCGACCAGACCGTCGCCGATGACCGACCCGGTCAGCATTTGCCCGTCCGGCGCAGTGAATACATGGCTCGCTTCGTCGCCCTGGGCGAGGCGCATATCCTTCAAATGTACCAGCGACGCCAGGTCAGCCAGGTCCTCAGCTGCTTCGACAGGATTCTGCCCCACTGGCAAGAAGTTGCCGGTATCGAGGTTAACGCGCAGCGCTGACGAATTCACCTGTTCAATGATGCCCCGCACCTGATCGCTGCGCCCGGCGAAACGACCATGGTTCTCCAAGGCGAGAGTGACGCCACGCGCTTCAGCGTAGGCCGCCCCCGCCAACAAGCCCTCCAGAATCCAAACCATGCCTTGCTCTTGTGAAACGCCGGCGCGCTCGCTGCCGCTGAATACGCGCACGATGTCTACGCCCAGCTCCCGCGCAATATCGACGCCGCGCCGCAGGTCTGCTAGTTCCTGCTGGCGGGCCTTCGCGTCCGGCTGAATGAAATTGTTGCCGATTGAATAGACCGCTAATTTCAAGCCGGCATCGGCGATCCGCTGCTTTACTTTAGGGATCTCGCGCTCGGCGTCGGTCCAGAAAATGTCGAGCAGTTCTACGCCGCCCACTCCCTGTGCCGCTGCGTAGTCGACGAAACCCATCAAATCGAGCTGTCCGTTCTGGACTGCCCGCACGCAGCTATACATGCTCAAGCTCAATTTCACCGCTGCACCCCCGCTGATTCGTAAGCCGCTTCAATCACCCGCATCACCGCCAGCCCGTCTTTACCGCTCACTAGCGGGCTGCGCTTGCCCTCGACGCAATCAAGGAAATGCGCCGCCTGCCGCGCGAAGCGATCGGGCGAGTCAATCTCCAGCTCGCTCCATTCGGCATCATCCGCCAGCCTGTAGCGCAAGCCCGCGCCGGCGTTGTAGTCGATCAGCGCTTGCCCTTCTGTACAGTGAATCCGCACGAAGGACTCGGCAATGGGCGTCACCCAGCTGCAGTTCAGCGTACCGAGGGCGCCGCCGCTGCTCCGCAAGAGCAGAGAGGCGCTGTCTTCCACCTCAATCGGCAGCGTAGAGGACAGCGCAGCCTGCGTCCGCTCAATCTCCTGCCCGGTCAAGGCGCGGAAGATGTCGATGCTGTGCACCAGCGTATCAATCAAGATGCCGCCGCCAGCGATGTCCGCGTCGGTGAACCAGGAATTGCCCGCCCGCGCGAAACGAAAGGCGAAGCGATTCTCGATTTGAACGACGGCGCCAAGCGTCCCTCCCCGAATCAGAGCCTGCGCCGCGTTTAAAGGCGCGTGAAAGCGATGGCAGAAGGCGAATTGCAATAGCTGCCCGCTCATCGCGTCGACGATCGCCTGCGTTTCGGCCAGCGTGCGCGCCGGCGGCTTCTCGCAGAGAACGGCGATGCCGCGCGCGGCGGCCGCTTCAACAAAGGGAATGCGAAACTTGGGCGGCGTACAGATGCTGATGGCATCCGGCTGCAGCTGGTCGATCAGGCTTAAGCCGTCAGTGAATGCGCGTCCACCGAACTCGTCGGCGCGCGATTTTGCGGCGCCTTCGTCAATATCGGCGATGCCGACGATTTCGCAGCGTTCGGAATGCGTGGCGTACGCGCGCAGATGCGCCCCGGCGATGCCGCCCGCGCCGATCACTGCGGCGCGTATTCTTGTCATCCGCTAGCCCTTCAGCCCCGTAAGCGCGATGCCGCGTACGAAGGTCTTCTGCGTGAAGAAGAAGAGCGCTATCGTCGGCAGCATCGCCAAAGTCGACGCGGCCATCATCAATTGCCACTGCGCGCCGTACATATTTTGGAAGAGCTTCAAGCCCAGCGAAATCGTCCAATCCTGCTGATTCTGCAGATAAATGAGCGGGCCCAGGAAATCGCGATAGGTCTGCACGAAGGTGAAGAGCGCCACCACCGCCAGCGCCGGGCGCATCAGCGGGATCATGATATGCCATAGAATGCCGAGTTCGCTGGCGCCATCGATCTTGGCGGCATCGCTCAACTCCAGCGGGATGGTGAGCAGGAATTGCCGCAGCAGAAAGACGTACAAGGCGTTGCCGAAGAAATGCGGCACAACCAGCGGCAAGAATGTGCCCACCCAGCCAAGGTCGCGAAAGATGAGATAGAGCGGAATCAGGGTCACCTGCGACGGCAGCATGATCGTGCTCAAGTAAATGAGGAAGATGATATTGCGCCCGGGCCAGCGTATCCGCGCGAAGCCATAGGCGATAAAAGTACAGGACAGGACTGTGCCCAAGACCGTCAAGCCCGAGATGACAATCGTATTCCACATATAGCGCCAGAAGGGGATGTAGGTGGTGGATTCGCCGAAGTTCTGCCATTGCGGATTGGGCGGGAAGATCGGCGGCGGCTGCTGAAAGATTTCCAGGTCGGTCTTGAGCGCAGTCACGATCAGCCAGTAGAGCGGGAAGATATAAGCCACCGCCATGATGATCACGATCGTATAGGCGATCGCGCGCTTGATGCGATCCTGCACGATGCGGTTTTCCCGCCAGTGAATGCTCGCCGTCATCGCTCAATCTTCCGCATGGTAATACACCCAGCCGGCCGTCTTGAACAAGATGACCGTGGCGATCAGCACAATCATGAAAAGGATCCAGGCTTGCGCGCTGGCGTATCCCATCTTGAATTGCTGGAAGGCGGTCTGGTAAAGATACATCGAATAAAACATCGCCGAATTGGCGACGCCGCCGGCCGACCCGTCGCGGTTCGCCGTCATCACCCAGGCTTCGGTGAAGTACTGGAAATATCCGATCACGTTGACGATGATCGTGTAAAAGATGACCGGGCTGATCATGGGCAGCGTAATCCGGAAGGTCTTCTGCAGCGCGTTCGCCCCGTCCAGCTCGGCGGATTCCAGCAGGTCGTAGGGCACGTCTTGGAGGCTCGCCAGATAAATCAAGATCGTGTTGCCGCCGAACCAGGCGCCCATGAAGATCAGCGACGGTTTAACCCATTTGGGGTCGGTCAGCCAGCCGACCGCGGGGAAGCCCAGGAATTTCAAGAACTCGTTCAGGATGCCGAATTGCCCGTTGAAGATCCAGAGCCAGACGATGGTCGAAGCCACCACCGGCGTAATTGACGGGATGTAGAAGATGCTGCGATAAATCGACAGCCCTCTGATCTTGGTATTGAGCAGAAGCGCCATCAGCATGTTGAAGACGAGGTGAATCGGCAGGCCGATTAGAACCATGTAGAGCGTATTGCTGATGCCGATGCGGAAGACGCGATCGCTCTCGATGAGGAATTTGTAATTGTTCAAGCCGACCCAGCGCGGCGGCTGCAGGATGTTATAGCGCGTGAAGCTATACTGCAAGGATTGAACGATGGGCCCGATGTTGAAGACGAAGAAGCCGATGATGGCCGGCGATATGAACAGCAAGCCGATCATCAGCGCGCGCCGCTGCTGTTTGGTGAGCTTGGGCCTGCGGAATGTGATGGACATAAGGATAGGATCCCCCCACCCCAAACCCCTCCCCCATAAAGAGGGAGGGGCTTACATCTACCACGCCAACCCCGCTTTGTGGCTCCCCCGCCTTCATTTTGGGGGAAGGGGCTGGGGGATGGGGGCAAGCCCCTACATCATCGCCATATCGAGCTCGCGTTGGACCTCCTCGGTCACGCGATCGAGCGCTTCCTGCGCGCTGAGCATGCCGGCTTTGACCGATGTCTCGGCTTCGCCCAGGCGCGAATTGTAGAAGTCGTTCACCGGGATCTTCGCCGGTCCAAAGGCGTTGGGTCCATTCAGCAGATCCAGCGCCAGCTGGAAGCGATGATCGCTGACGAAGCGCTCGGCCGTCGCCGCGCCCACCTTGGGC
>JAPOYS010000150.1 GCA_026706455.1 Chloroflexota bacterium
ACCGCCTGTCAACCTGTTCGGATAGGGCTTGCAAATCTTTGCTAAATTGCGCGGACTGGGCTATGAACCGCCTGTCAACCTGTTCGGATAGGGCTTGCAAATCTTTGCTAAATTGCGCGGACTGGGCTATGAACCGCCTGTCAACCTGTTCGGATAGGGCTTGCAAATCTTTGCTAAATTGCGCGGATTGGGCTATGAACCGCCTGTCAACCTGTTCGGATAGGACTTGCAAATCTTTGCTAAATTGCGCGGACTGGGCGGCAATTTGCCCTTGCGTGGCGGCATGCAGCCCCTCAAGGCGAGCAATATCGGACTTGGTCGCCAGATGCGGTTTCTCCGCCTCGCGCGCGCTTTCCAAGCTGGAGACGCGCTCCGTCAGTTCGCCGACTTGCTCGACAACCCGAGCCTGCGAGAATTGTTCCAAGGCCTCGACGCGCTGTTCTAGAATGGTATCGTTTTCCGCCACGTCAACTTGCCATTAGCAGTGTACCCGATTTGCCAACATTGTAGACAACTATTACTTGAAACGCAAGCGGCGGATCTCAGGGCGGGCAGTGTATCCATTTCGGTGAAAATTCAACTTGTCAGATTGAACTTCACCATAAAAGCACGAAGCACACGAAAGATAAGGGCATGTTTTGCTTGCGTTTCTCGGTGTACTCGGTGGTAAAGTTTTTTTGTTTGTACCGACTTCGATACACTACCGCGCGAACGGCTCAGAGCGGTCGCGCCGATATTGTCCTTGCCGCTGCGCTTGAATTGTCGCCATTTTGCGGCGCCCGCCTTTAGCGTTTGAGACTCCCCAAGCCGGTTTGCAGAAGGGCGTCAAAATGTTCCTCAACCGCCAGTTGAATAATCGGCCGTGGCGGCTGCGGATCTGCTGGCGGTGGGCGCAATTCCAGCTGCCACCAGCCGGTATCGCGCCAGGCGCCGGCTTTGTAACCGATGCCTTGGAAGACGCCGACCCGGCGGAAGCCGAGCGCTTCATGCGCGCGAACACTGCCTTCATTGGGCAGCGCGATGACGCCGACAGCCTGGCAATAGCCCTGCTCGCGCAGCAGCGCCAGCAGCGAGTGGTACAGGGCGCTTGAAACACGGCGCCTCTGAAAATCAGGGTGAATATAAACCGTGGTTTCGGCCGTCCACTGATAGGCGGCGCGCCGGCGAAAGGCGCTGGCGTAAGCGTAACCGGCCAATTGCCCATCAAGCTCGCAAACCAGCCAGGGGTATTGCGCGAGCGTACTTTCGATACGCATCGCGATTAGGCCGACGGAGGGTACGGTCTGCTCAAAGGAGATGTGCGTGTCGCGGACGATTGGCCCGTAGATTAGATGAATGGCTCCGGCGTCAGCCGCTGACGCGAGGCGGATGACCGCAGTCATGGCGCCCCGGATTTATCGGCAACGGCGCCTTCTTCTTTGTCAGCGGGCCGCCAAACACTGGTGGCGATGTCAATGTACAGGATGCCGTCCAGGTGATCAATTTCGTGCTGAAAGACGCGCGCCAGCCAACCGGCCGCCGATAGTCGAATCGGATTGCCCAGACGATCCTGCCCCGCGAGTTCGATGTTTTCATGGCGCTCGACATCGCCGAGCAAGCCCGGCAAGGAAAGACAGCCCTCCGTCCCGGTGACGGTCTCCGCGCTGCGCCTGATGATCTTGGGATTGGCTAGGATGTAGAGGCGTCCGGCATCGTCGGCGTACTTTGCTCGGCTTTCTTCATCGTCGGGCAAGCGCGCCAGAATGAGACGAAGGCTATGCGCCACTTGCGGCGCGGCCAGACCAAGGCCCTTCGCGTCAAGCATGGTGTCGAGCATATTGTCAATCAGCCTTTGCAGCTCGACGCCAAAGTCGGTTATCCGCAGCGCCGGTCGGCGCAGAAGCGGGTTGTCCGGCTGGATGATTGGCAGCACCGTCATCGTCCGTCTCGCGTAAAGGCTGCGGGTCAAGCCGATATTCTAGCGCAGAACAATCGACAAATGCAGGCATGAATCAGCCCCTGCGCTCGCTCCAACTGGAAGGCCAGTTAGACGCTTGCGACCGCTCGCGGAGGCGACGCAGTTTGCACGGAGTTTACAATTGATTTACACAATGCTTATGAATGCCGCTGATACTTTGAGAATGGAGTACAGTACAATGTTCGCTGAAATAGCTGTTAGCTTAGAGGCAAAGCCGGCAGGCGCGTTAGAGCATGACGGAAACGGGCAAGGCTATCTGCGATACAATCCTCGTTGTTGATGACGAAGAGCGCATCATCGATCTGGCGCGCATGTATCTCGAACAGGACGGATTCCAGGTCACCAGCGCGACCAATGGCAGCGCCGCCAAGCGCATGATTCTGCATGACAAGCCGAACCTGGTGGTGCTGGACTTGATGCTGCCTGGCATGGACGGCTTGGAAGTCTGCCGCCGCGTGCGAGAAGTATCGGATGTGCCGATCATCATGCTTACGGCGCGCAATGACGACATTGACAAGATCGTGGGCTTGGAATTGGGCGCCGATGACTACTTGACCAAGCCCTTCAATCCGCGTGAACTAGTGGCGCGGATTCGCGCGATCCTGCGGCGCGCCGATCGAAGCGACGCGCGCGACGAAGCGCCGCCTCCGATCAACATTGGCAACCTGCATATCGACGCGCAGCGCCGGCTGGTGGAAGTCGGGGGCCGCCGAGTCGACCTGCGCATGAAGGAATTCGACCTATTGCGGGCGCTGGCGGCGAACAAGGGCTTTGTCTTCAGCCGCGATCGGCTGCTCGAGCTCGTATGGGGTTATGACTTCGCGGGCGAGACGCGCACAGTGGACGTCCATATCGCGCATTTGCGTCATAAACTGCGTGATATGGAAGCCTCGATTGATACCATTTGGGGGGTAGGTTACAAGCTTGAAGACCCAGACACCGCCTAGATTCAGCTTTGATTTGCGCCTGCGGCTGCTCACGTCCTATATCGTATTGATTTTGGTGACGCTCGGCGTGATTACGCTGGCGCTGATCATTCTGATTGGCAATCGTTCGGCGCCGCCGCAGCCCACCTACGAGCGTCTGGCCGCCTTGACGCAGGGTCTCAATTATATTGACTTCATCGCCGATATTCCGTTTGATCCCGATCGGCAGCCGCTGCAAGAACAGGTTCACGAACTGCTTGAGGTATTCTCGAGCACGCGCAACGTCAGGATTCTCCACGTCCGGCTGGCGCAAGATCGCACGATCGTCTATTACGACAGTGCGAAACGATTCCAGCCCGGCGCGTTCATTCGGCTCCACCGAGACAAGTACAAGAGCGAGCAATTGGCTCACGTGCTGTCGCGCGGCAGCAATCAGTTCTTCGGCCAATTTCAGGATCCAGGGGGCCGAGAATGGCTGTATGGCGCGGTCGTCTTTGGTCAGCAGCGTTTCTTTGCCGGGCGCGGCGCGCGCGAGGATCTGTGGATTTTGGCCGAGCCGCGGCCCACCGTAAGCCTGCAGCAGACCCTGGCTGTTTTCAGCAACGCGCTGGCGCCGCCGCTCCTGCAAGCCGGCATTGCTGGATTCGCCTTTGCGATTCTGCTGGCCGCATTGACCAGCCGCCATATCGCGCAACCCTTGCAGCGAGTCGCCGAGGCGGCCACCGCCGTGGCGCGCGGCGATTTTTCGGCGCAGGCGCCGGTCAGCGGACCGCCCGAAGCTCGCTCGCTGGCGAGCTCGTTCAATCGCATGACGGCGGAAGTGATGGCGGCCAATACCGCTCAGCGTGATTTTCTGAGCAATGTGTCGCATGACCTGAAGACACCCCTGACTTCGATTCAAGGTTACGCGCAGGCGATCATGGATGGCGCGGCCGAGGATCCCGCGGAGGCGGCGCAGATCATCTATGAGGAAGCGGGCCGCTTGAATCGCATGGTGGTCGAATTGACCGATCTGGAGCGCCTGCAAGCCGGCAAGCTTTCGATGGCGAGCGAACGCATTGATATGGCGCAGCTCAGTGAAGCGGTTGTGCAGAGCCTGATGGTGGTGGCGGAGCAGCGACAAATCCGCCTGGCCTGTTCAGCAAAGCCAGTACCCGCGATCATCGGCGATGGCGACCGGCTGGCGCAGGTGCTGATGAACTTGATCAGCAATGCGCTGAAATATACGCCGGCGGGCGGCAGCGTGCGCGTGGCCGCCGAGCGAGCCGGGGCGGGCGTGGCCGTCTCGATTCAGGACAGCGGCATCGGCATACCGCGGGCGGAGCTGTCGCGCGTCTTTGAGCGCTTTTATCAGGTGGACAAAGCGCGCGGTCCCCAGCGAGGGACAGGCCTCGGGCTGGCGATTGCGCGCGAGATCGTGGAGGCGCATGGCGGCCGGATCACGGTGTCGAGCCGCGGTCGCAATCAAGGCGCGGAATTCCGCGTGTGGCTGCCTCTGACGACCCAAACCTAAATTTCGATTGCGCGCCTCGGCCATAGCCTGCAGCTAGGTTATTGCGCGCGCGCCATCGTCATCGTAAGCCAGCGCCGGCAGCGCCAGCGACACCGACACATTATCGCCGCGCTGAAAGTAGCGATCGACGCCCGTGCGCGCGATCAATTCACTGCCCTCAGCCAGCGCCAAGCCCAGCCGCTGATAGTGGCCGTAGAATTCGCGCCAGAGCACGGTTGCGCGATTCCCCCGCTCTTCAAATCCGACGGCAAGCGCCTCGGGCCGGATCATCAATTGGACGCGCCCGCTCTTCGGATGAAAGAGCTTGACTTCGCCCAGCCGGCTCTCGGCAGTCATCCCGTGTGCGATGGCGGGCAGGAAGTTGGCGTCGCCGACGAACTTCGCCACTTGCATATTCACGGGTCGGTTATAGAGCGCGTGCGGCGTCGAGACCTGCGCCAGCTTGCCATCAAAGATGATGGCGATCTCGTCAGACAGGCTCAAGGCTTCCTGCTGGTCATGGGTGACGAAGATGGCGGTCGTGCCGGTTTCGAGCAAGATATGGCGGACTTCGTTGCGCACTTGCGCGCGTAGACCGGTATCGAGATTGGAAAAGGGTTCGTCCAGGAGCAGGATATCCGGATTAGGCGCCAGGGCGCGCGCCAGCGCCACCCGCTGCTGCTGCCCGCCGGAGAGCTCATGCGGCATGCGCGCGGCAAATTTGTTCAAGCCGACCAGCGTGAGCATTCGCTCGACCTGCCGCCTCTGCTTCAGCGCTGATCCACGCAATCCAAAGGCGATATTGCCAGCGACATCGACATGGGGGAAAAGCGCGTAATCCTGAAAGACCATGCCGACCCGGCGCTTTTCCGGCGGCGTAAAGCGCGCGTCGTCGGCGACGATTTGCTCGCCGATCTGAATGCGCCCGCTCGTTGGCTTTTCGAAGCCGGCGAGCAGGCGCAGCGTCGTTGTCTTGCCGCCGCCGCTGGGACCAAGCAGCGTGAGGAATTCACCCGGCCGCGCGCGCAGCGTGACATCGCTTACGGCTGGCGCTTGGCCGTCAAACAGTTTGGTGAGGCCATCCGCTTGCAGGGAGTATTCCATCAGCGACAGCTTGCCCACAGCTCTACCGACTTCTGGCGCAAGCATAGTGCAATCGCGGTCTGCATAAAGGGTAAATTAACCTAGGGCTCAACTTGCGATGGCGGCGGCAGCGGCTTCGCCTCACTCGGCCGCGTTCTCCCGCCGGAGGATGATCGCCAGCGAGAAGGCTGACACGAGTATCAGCGTCAATCCAGGCGGAGCGATGGACGAGAGAAAAGCCTCGTCGTAGGCGCTCCAGATGCGCGTTGCGAAGGTGCGGAAGCCGATCGGGCGCAGTATTAGCGTGGCGGGCAATTCCTTCATCACGTTGAGGAAGACCAGCGCCAAGCCAGCCAGGATGCCGCCGCGGGCCAGCGGCAGGGTTATCCGCGCCAGCGCCGCCCAGGGCGACAGACCGAGGCTGCGCGCGGCTTCTTCAAAGCGGGGGTTGATCTGCGCAAAAGCGCTTTCGGTTGCGCCGATGCTGAAGGGCAGATAGCGGATGGCGTAGCCAATAATGAGAAGCGGCAGGGTCTGATAGATGCTTAGCATGTTCTGCGTTGCGAACAGTACCAGCGCTAGCGCGATGACGATGCCGGGCAGGACGTTGCCCGCGTAAGCCAGATGCGCCAGCCAGCGGCTGAAGCGGGAAGCGTCGCGCGAAGCCAATAGCGCCAGCGGGAATGCCGCCAGCGTGACCGCCAGCGCCGAGACGGCGCTCACGCCGACTGTATTCCGCATGAGCAGGCTTAGCGGCGCTTTGACAGGATCGGTGATTGTATGGCCCGCCGTCCATGACAAAAGTACGAGCACGGGAATGACAACAGCGATGAAGACTACGACGGCGCAGAAGACAAGCGCCGGTATTTTAAATCTCCCCAAAGGCAGGACTTCCAAATGCCGCGCGGCGCCCGTGCCGATGCGATAATGGCGTCCGCGCAGTTGCAGGCGCGATTGTGTGAACAGCAGGATCAGCGTCATGCCGACGAGCAGCAGCGCCAGGACCGATGCCTTGTCCATTCGATAGGATTCCGTCTGGATGAAGATCGCTCGTGTGAAGGCGTTGAACTGCATTACGGCGACGGCGCCGAAGTCGCTGAGGCAGTAGAGAGCGGTCATCAGCATGCCGGCCGACAGCGCCGGCCGCAACTGCGGCAGAATGATATGTCGAAAGACGCGCCAGCGATTCATGCCCAAGCTTTGGCCCGCTTCCTCGAGGCTGCGATCACAATGCAGGAGCGCCGCGCGGACGGGCAGCACGATGTATGGAAAGGTGACTGCGGTCAGCGTCAGGCTGGCGCCAAAGAAGCCCTTGATCCCCGGCAGTCTGTCGACGCCAAAAGGCGCCAGCAATGACTGAAGAATCCCTTTTGGACCGAAGGCTTCCGCAAAGGTCACGGCTGTGAGATACGAGGGGATCACCATCGCCGCCAGCCCCAGGACCAGCCAGGCGCGGCGCCCGGGCAAATCGCTGCGGCTGGTCAACCAGGCGAAGGGGATTGCAATGAGCGTCGCGCAGACGGTCGCGGTCGCCATGAGGCTAAGGCTGTTGCCAATGATACGCAGCGTGCGCGCTCTCAAAAGGTAATCGATGCCTTCCTGGCCCGCGTTGATGGCGCCAAACGCCAGATAAACGACCGGAATCATGACCACCGCGACCACCGCCAAGCTGACGATTTGCGCCAGCTGTCGGTTGCCGACATGCCAAAGCGACAAGACATGCCGGCGCTGCCCGTTTATTCGTAATCTCGGCCGTATGGCGTCCGCAAGCTGCATGAACCACCGCGCGTTTCAAGCCGGGGCGAAGCGTACTTCGCCCCGGATCTCGTTTATCTGCTATCGGCTAGTCGAGCGCGCCGCTATCCTCGATCATCTCCAGGGTTCCTTGCAGGTCGGCAAGGTCCGACAGGTCGAGCTCCGGCATCTCGATTTCGGCCAGCGCCGGCAGATCGACCGGCGGATCGACTGTCGCCACTAGCGGATACTCGAAGGTATTTTGGGCGAAGTATTCTTGCGCCGCATCGCTGAGCAGATAATCGACCAGCGCCAGGGCGTCATAGGGATGATCGGTCGACTTCAGGATGGCCGCGCCGGCCACGTTGATCAAAGAGCCGGCGTCGCCGCCGGGGAAGAAGTGCAGCGTCGCCGTGATATTCGGATCTTCCGCCAGGAAACGGAAGAGGTAGTAATGGTTGACCAAGCCGCCAAGGACCTCGCCGTCAATTGTCGCTTGCACAATTGGCGTGTTCTTGGGGTAGGCTTGCACGTCGTTGGCGATCATGCCGGCGAGCCAGCCCGCGGTCTTTTCTTCACCGAGCAGCACGCGCATGGCCGTTACGTTGGCGACGAAGGAGGCGTTGGTCGGCGCCCAGCCAACCAAGCCCTTCCATTCCTCGCCGGTGAGATCGAGGATTGAGTTCGGCAGTTCCAGCCCGTGTTCAGCCAGCGATTCCGGACTGTAGACGAAGACGCGCGCGCGCCCGCTCAAGCCGCTCCAGACGCCCTCCGGCGAGACAAACGCCGGGTTGATGACCCGCCTCAACGTCTCTTCTGGCAGTTCCGCCAGCATATTGGCGGCCGCCAGCGCGCCCAGTGCGCCGCCGTCTTGCGCGATGAAGACATCAGCCGGGCTATTGGCGCCCTCGGTGAGGATTTGGTTGGCGACGGCGCTCGTTCCGCCATAGAGAACCTGGACTTCAATGTCAGTGTCTTCGGCGAACTGCGCCAGGAGCGAGCCAATCAGGCTTTCGTTGCGACCGGAGTATACAGTCAGAGGCTCTTCCGCCATGGCGGGCGAAAATACTGAGCAAGTCAGCGCGAAAACCAAAGCGAATAAGACTGTACGCTGAACGGACACGCTGCGAACTCCTTGCGTTGGTGGCTAATCCCGTATAGGATTTGCCTAGATACGAGGGTCAATCGGGCATGAGATCGGCGGTCGAATCGCTTCTCTCCCGATTGACCTCTTCGTTTTAGCAGAGAGGCGGCGCGCCTGTCCACGCTTGCGGTAAATTTCACTTTTGTTGTGTAGGCAGCCGAGTATTGTTGGAACGTAGGCCGCTGATTTAATCGTCCGCGGCCTAAGATTTAGCCGAGGTTAATCGTCGCGTCGGGGGCTTGCGCCGCGCTCTGGCGAGCCGGACCTTGGCTTGCGGGCTGCAAAGCTCAAGGCAGGCGCGCGATAAGCGAGTTGGCTCAACCTAGACATTGCGTGCATGGGACAAACCAGTTAGATTGGTATGATTAGCAGGTTCCGTAGAATTGAGGCGGGGTAAATGTCCAATTGGTGGGGCTCGCGCAAGAATGTCTCGTCCCGGCTCGTCTGGGAGGTCGAGGCGATGAAGGCGACTTTCGGCAACACCTTCAAGCTGGTTGTGCCCCCATTCGGCGGCTTGCTCTATTGGCAGGGCACGATCGAAATCAATATGACGATCCTGGATTCGCCCTTCCACAGCCTGAAACTTGTGTATCCCAAAGAATATCCGAATCGGCCCGCGGAGGCTTATTGCGTCAAGCCGCGCATCTACAGCGAGAAACATCAATACGAAGATGGGCAGCTCTGTCTATTCAACCCCAAAGACGGCGAACAGTATGGCTGGAACCCATCAAAATCAACGGCGGTGACCGTTGGCGGCTGGGCGGTGCAATGGCTGTACGCCTACTACACCTGGCGCTCCACTGGCAAGTGGCCCGGTATCGAAGAACGCATTAAGGCGAGCACGCCCCTGCCGCGCCGCCGGAGACGCTAGGAATGAGGACGATGGATGAGCCGCAATTCCTCAAGCTCATGCAGATGGAGTTCGACCACATCAGGAAGCGCTTACGGGGGATGGCGATGATTTCGCGCGGTATTGTACCCAACGTGGTTTTGTCGCGGCGGGCTGTTGATCGAATGGTCTCGGCGGCGAGCAAGTATATTGCTGATGAGACGGGCGAGGCGATGGTGGGCTTCGTCGTGGAAGACGACACGCCCGAGGGCTTGCCGACGATCTATGTCCTCGATACGATTTCGCCGGACGAAACAGCCGTGCGCCGCTCCCACACGTTCCAGCAGGGCGACGCCTTGCAAGACGAGATCATCTGGTGGCTGCAGGAGAACTGGCATTTTCATCGAGAGCGGCATCGCGGCACCGATGCCCTGTCCGACCGGTTTGATGTGCCGCTGCGCTACCTGGGTGATTGGCACAAGCAGCCCGGCTCCATGATCCAACCCAGCCACGGCGACCACATGACGGCGCTGTCCTGGCTTGATGATGAAGAATCGGGCATGGATTTTTTGCTCGTGCCGATTGTTACGGTCGGTTACGCGCCGGTGGTTGCCGCGACCGATTTGCCCGTCAATTACATCACCGTCGCGATGGAAAACGGCACCGACATGCGCGTGGACTGGTGGTATGTGCATCGAGATGTGCGCGAGTTCCAGCCGGTGCATCCCAAGGTTGTGCCTGATGACCAGTTGCCCATGATGATGAAGTACGGCTGGCATGTGGTCATGCCGGAACGCCTCGATAGCGAGACGCACGCCATGGAGGATGACGGCTTGCTCGTTCGCCGGCTGCTCTACGAATGTGATGGCGAGGTGCCGCTGGAATTCTGCTTTTTTGCCATCCGTCAGGGCGCTTCCTTCTTCCTCCTGTTTGTGACCCATCACGATTATCCGCGGACGGCGCCCAGCGTATACAAGGCGCCCTTCATCGATGGCTTGGATCTGATGGATCCCGTCGCGACCTTTCATCGGCTTTGGGCGCTTGCCGCGCCAGTGGAGGACCCGCCCGGCTGGGAATGGTCGGCCGACAAGTATCTGGTCGACTTTGCAGCCGCGATAGAAGTGGATATGGGCTTGCGGCCGCCGACGACCGTGTCCATCCCGGTGCTGATCGGTGAAGACGATGAGCCGCTGGAAGACGGAACGAATATCGCCGCGGTCAAGCGCTTGTCGAAAACGGAGGCGCAGGCCGCGACAAGCGGCGCCGGCGCCACTGACGATGTGTCGGCGAGGGACTAGGGTAGCAAAGAGGCAGGGTATATGGACGATCTCTGGGAACGCGTCGGGCGGCTCATTGGCTCGGACAATTTGGAGCGACTCGCGGAAGCGAAGGTGGGCGTGGTCGGCTTGGGCTCGGGCGGCGGCTTCGTGGCTTTGAGCCTGGCGATGAGCGGTGTCGGAAACTTCACGCTCGTGGACAACGATCCGCTTGAACGCGGCAATGTGACGCGGCACGTGGCCGACCTGCGCTACCTCGGTCGCAACAAGGCGGCTGCCGTCGCTGACTTGATCTGGCAGCGCAACCCGGAGGCGCGCATCGATGTGCGCGCAGGATCGATCGAGGAACACTGGGATTGTCTGGACGACCTTGACATGCTGGTGGCGGCGGTGGACAACGAGCAGGTGAAATACGCAATCAACGAGCAATGCCTGAAAAAACGCGTAGTTGCGTCATACGCCGGCGTTTATGAACGGGGCGAAGGCGGCGATCATGTCATCATCAAGCCCTTGGAAGGTCCCTGCTACGCCTGTTGGTCGGAGGCGACGCGCGAGGGAGTCAAGATATCGGCCGATCCAAACGGCGATCTCGAATATGGCTTGGTCGGCGAGCTGGGAACATTGGCGGCTGAACCGGGGCTCTGGGTCAACGTGACCAAGGTGGCCGGCATTCAGACCGATTTAATCCTAAATGAGTTGCTGCGCGGGACCAACGCGCATGAAGAGATGCCGGCGAATACGCTCATCGTCTCCAACAGCTATGTGGAAATCATCGAAGGGCAGGAAAGCGAGCCGCATACAAGCCTCTGGATCGATATTGAGCGCGATGCGGATTGCCTGGTCTGCGGCGATCGCCTGCAGCAAGGCCTGAGCAAACTGGCGCAGCCGGACGCGGCGCGCATATCCCTGGAAGATTTGGCCGCTTCCGGCTTGACGACCGATATCGTATTTGAAGAAGACGAAGACTAACGGGGCTAAACCTCCGCTGCCCATTGCGTCAGAATCTCGGCAAGCGCCTGGCGATGTTTCAGGCGCTCTTTCAATTCGAATGGCGCGCGGTAAAGCAAGCGGTCATCGCCATCGGGCGGTCGTCCATCATCGTCATAGTAAAGCTGGAAACCATTTCGGATGGCGACGCGATAAACGCCGGGGTCGTAGACCGGGGCGCGATACGGCAGTTGCCGCAAGCCCGCGCTCAGCACGATCCGGCTGTCGTGGTAATGCGCCCACAAGCCAAATAGACTCAAGGTCTGATAGCCGTGATAACCGCGCTTGTGATACCAGATGACGGCGCCCGACCACGCGCGTCCCTGCAGCGCCTGGGGTCCGTAGCAGAGGATTTTCGCGTACTGGCCCTGGGCGAGCTCCGCCATAGTGTCGAAGGCGTTGACCATATCGAGGGCGCGGTCATGGGGAGTTCCTGGCTTCTGGTCGTCCGGCGCGCTGCCGAATGGTCGGCGCTTGGCGATTCTTCTCAGAATATCGTCGTAACGCTGCTCTTGATCGTCTGCGGACATTTCGGAGCGGCTCAGATTAAAGGCGATAGGTTGCTAGACTCGGGCGAGGAATTGGCGGACTGCGTCTTGAAAAACAGCGGGATGTTCCATGTTCGGCAGGTGGCCCGCGTTTGGAATCAGCACCTTCGCGGTTTGCGGCATCTTCTGGACCATATAGTCGGCGGCCAGCCGCAGGAAGGGCAAGTCATTTTCTCCGACAATGATTAGAGCCGGCATCGTCAATTGCTCCAAGGAGTCGGCGGCTGATTTCGTCGCCGCTTTGCGCTTGTGCCTTCCGATGCCCTTGTGTTCATGCTCAGTGACCAGCTTCGCCATCTCGAAAGCCTTCCGCCGCGCGCTTGGATCCACATCCTGGCGCGCGCGAACCCAGCCATCGAACCAGATCTGCATATCGAGCTCGGCGACGCGCTCAAGATCGCCGGCTTCGAAGGCCGCCTCGGATTCGGCGAAGAGATCGTCGGGACCCGCTGCGTCCAGCTCCAGCCCCTGCGGGCTGCCGCCAACGAGAATAAGAGACGCTGCCATAGCCGGCTGCGCGAGCGCAAAGTCAATCGCCAAGCCCGCGCCCATCGAGCAGCCCATCAGGTTGAGCGGCGCGGCGATGTTCAAGGACTGCAGCAAAGCCGACAAATCGTCCTGCAGATTAAACTCGCCTTCCACCGGCAGGCTGCGGCCGTAACCGCGCATATCGAAGCGCAGCGCTTGGTGGCTGGCGGCGAAAGCTGCAAATTCGCCGTCCCACATGCGGCAATCGGCGATGCCGGCGTGGATCATGACGAGCGGCGCGCCGCTGCCGGCCAGCTCGTAGTAGAGGCGGGCGCCGTTGATGGCCGCGTAGCCGGACCGGATGGTTGACACTAGCGCCTCGCCCGCATTGGCTGGCTCCTTGGGTGAACCTGACCGTCGCCGCTCAGGCTATCCAATCGGGCAAACTCACTCCGCCGCCACCTTCGCCAGCTCGACGCCGTCGCGCAGCAGCTTTTCATAGGCGACGTAGGTATGGCGCGCGCGCATGCCGACGCCTTCGTAGAGCGCCACCGCATTGGTCAAGCTCGCGCCGTCTACCTCGAGGCAGACTGACTTGGTTCCGCGATCCCAATAATCGATGAAGCTGCGCGTCAGCATCGACGATGCCAAGCCGCGGCGCCGATACGCTTTGCGCACGCCGACCATGTCTATGTAGCCGACGCCCGGTCGGCGGTGATATTCCGTCATGGGCATTACGCTGCCGGCGACCGCGCCGCTCGCCTGGTCGACGGCGAGCATCACGAGATCGGGATCAAAGGCGGGGTCATCGCTGAACCAATGACGGAATATTTCCAGATCGCGCTCGAAACTTTGCTCAATATGGCCGTAATGGTCTGTGAAGGAGTCGCGCACCACATTGACTAGGTCGGGCAAATCTTCTTCATGCCGGTAAGGGCGGAGAATGAAGCCCGGCGGCAACTCGACCGGGTCCGGGCGCTCCTCCATGTCGATGCGCATTTCGAGCCATTCACGCCGCGGCTGGAAGCCGGCCGCCGCCAGCGCGTCCTCGTTGGGCTGATAGCCCTTGTTCGCGCCGCTCCAAAGCCCGACGCGCGCGTCAGCCGGGCAGCGGGGAATGACGGACCGGCCTCGTTCTTGCGCCCAAGCCAGCAGATAAGCGTAGGCGCCGTAATCGTCGTGATTAGGATCGACCCCCCAGTCAAACCAGGGTCGCACCGGCGGTTCCTCAGTCGCGAAAAAGACGGCGAAGCCCAGCAGTTGGCCAGCGTCGTTGAGGATTCCAATCGACGCATCGCGCAGATCGACATTTGGCGCCGTCCATTCTGTGCGCACCATCCGCGACTGGATCTGCTCGTCGACCTTAGCCAGCGCCGAGATAGCCGTGCCGATTTCCGCGCAGCGCTCGGCGTCCTCAATTCTTAGCGGGCGGCAAAGGTAGCGGGTGTCGGTCGCACTGGTAGTTGCCATGTGCTGTAGAATGTCTCGCGCTTCCTGGTCTCTGATCGCCAACGGCAGTGAACGACAATTTGGCAGACGGCGGAGTCGTCGCCGATTTGGCGGCGCCGCTGGCGCATTATAGAGGCAAAAAGTCTTGCTTAACAGCCTCTCCCTTTTGCTGTATGATGGCGATGTTTTGACCCGACTCGCGGAGCGCGTCACCGATGAATAAGACGACCAAGACCTTCACTTACATTATTGGGATTGTCATGACAGTCGCCATGGTGGGCAGCTTGATCCTCCCGATGATTTCGAGCCAAGTGGGGACCGGCGAGAGTTATCTTGAGACGCCACAGCCGACGCCCTTTCCCGATCCAACGCAGCCGCCGCCGCCCGATATCTCGGCGCTCAACTTCGACGATCGCTACCTGCATCGCTCCGGTCTCTTCACGATTGGCGTGCCGAGCGGCTGGAGCCCGGCCACCGACAGCAATTCGGCTGACGAATTGCGCGCTGGCTTGAACAACAGCGATGCCCAAAGCGTCTTGGAAGTTCGCATTAGCAAGAATCAGGCTGGCATTGCCGATACAGACTCCCTTAGCGCTTTCCTTGACAAGACTTGGTTGGGGCAGACCTGGAGCGGCTACACCGGTTGGGACGAAACGAGCCGCAAAACGGTTGGCGACAAGGTGCAGATCGACTTCAACGTCCGCCGGGGCCGTTCGCATTTGATCGCGCGGCAAGAATCCTGGATCGCGAATGGTGATATCTACAGCGCGCGCGCGGTCGCGCCAGAAAACGCGGCGCGCGAACTGAAGTTTCTGCTGCAGGGGGTGGCGGACAGCATCGAGCGGCTGCCCGTCTATGCCGGCGCGCCATTCGATCAAAATGTCTATTTTGATGGATTGGACAAGCATATGCTGCGCCACCCGCCGAATTGGGAAGTGACTGACGCCGCCGCTGGATTGCCGGCGACAATCGTCGGCGATTCCGCTGTCCTCGTTCTCGGCACCTGGGATGTAGAGTTGGCGAGCGAAAACGACGCGGAAGACTGGATCGAGGGTTGGCGCGCTGGCGTCAGCGCGCAAAGCGTCGCCGCGGTGGATATCGGCGGCGCCTCCGGTTACAAGGCGTCGTATCAACTCAAGAGCTTGGACGGCGCCGTTGCGAGCGGACTGGCCATCATGCTGCATGGAACGGATAACCGGCTTCACGTCGCCAATATCCGTATGCCCGATCTGGATGTAGATCTGCTAGACGTCGAACTGGCGGATTATCCCTGGTTGAGCGCCGTGGAGAGTTTCCGGCTTGTACCCGAGCTCGAAGCGAGCGTCCAGTAGGGTCGCCAGTGCCCGGCAGTCGCTGCGCGCTGCGACGACGTTCAGTATATTCCGCAGGGTCTGTGAAATGCGGCGGCTTCTGGAAGTCGTACCCAACTTGTGGATATGCGACCTGGCAAGGTCGCAGTTGCAGACGCGCGCCGCGCTCGTCGTCGGCGAGAAACGCGCGGTCGTCTGGGATAGTTTGACGAAGCCTGAAGACGCGGCGCCGCTCCTCGAGGCGCTCGACGGCAAGCCCTATTATGTCGTTTACAGCCACGCCCACTGGGATCACATCGGCGGCACAGCCGGGTTTGACCAAGGCCGGCTGGGCGTCATCGGCCACGCTGATTGCCTTCGACGGTTCAAGGACGAGCTGCCGCGGACGCTGCAGCGGATGCAGTTGCCGGAGATGGGCGAATGGTTGAGCGTCCGCTTGGTACCGCCTAATATCGCCTTCGCTTCGCGCCTGTCGCTCTATCTTGGCGGCGTAACCTTGCACCTGCATCATTTGCCCGGGCACTCGGCCGATAGCATCGTCGGCTGGATACCCGAGTGGGGCGTCTTGCTGGGCGGCGATGCCTTGGAAGATCCCGTGCCCGTCGTCAACAACGCGCGCCACGTGGCCGGCTGGCTGGCGGCGCTGGAATCATGGCAGAACATAGAGGGTTTGACGCGCGCGATCTCTTCACATGGCAGCTTTGAGGGCCGCGAAAGTCTCGATGCGACAGTCGCCTATCTGCGGGCGCTATCGGGCGACCGCCAATTCAACCTGCCTCGCAAGCTCGACGACTTCTACCGGGAAACGCACCAGAAGAATCTCATCGTCGTCGACGGCGGGCTGGCATTAAATGAATGAGGTCTTGCCCGATTTGCTTGATCATGGACTTGTCGTCGTCTTCTGCGGAACGGCCGCCAGCGAAGTATCGGCGCGCGTCGGCGCCTATTACGCCAATCCGTCGAATGGGTTCTGGCGCGCGCTGCATGCGATTGGCATGACGCCGCGACTCTTTCGCCCGCGGCAATTTCGCGATCTGCTCGACCTGAAGATCGGCTTGAGCGACTTGGCCAAATGCGCTTCCGGCGCCGATCGTCGGCTGGGGCCGGGCGATTTTGATCGGCGGCGATTTCACACGCGTCTATGTCGCTATCAGCCACAGATCGTGGCTTTCACGAGCAAGGCGGCTTGGCGCGTCTGGCGCGGGCTGCGGGCGCGCGACTCGGTCGCCTATGGATGGCAGACAGGCGCGCTCGGGGCGACGAGGTTTTATGTGCTGCCCTCGCCATCGGGCGCGGCGCGCGGTTATTGGGATTTGAGACCCTGGCGAGCGCTGGCCGCCGAATATCAGCGCCGGCTCGGGACAACCTGAGCGGCTAACATGCGCGTCTACCGCAAGCGCAGGCTGCGAGAATTAGGCATCGAGTTTCAGGCGCCGCGGGCGGGCGACGCCGGCTACGATATCCGCGCCATTGCCGAATGCTGCGTAGCGCCGGGTCAACGGGTCTTGCTGGAAACGGGCTTGCATCTGGAGATTCCGGCGGGTCATGTCGGCTTGGTGAAAGATCGTTCGAGCGTGGCCGCTGCTGGCTTGCACGCGCTGGCTGGCGTCGTCGACAGCTCGTACCGCGGCGAATTGAAGGTGCTGCTGATTAATCTGTCTGAGGCTGCCTATGAAATTCATGTTGGACAGAAGATCGCCCAGTTGCTGGTCGTTCCGGTCTACAGCAGGACGGTCGAATCCGTGGACTCGCTCGCGGACTTGTCTGACAGCGAGCGCGGCGCGGGTGGATTCGGCTCAACGGATGAATGTGCTGCTGCTGGATCGTCTGCGGGCGCGGGCGGCAAAAGCTAGCCCTGGATTGCGTTTCCGCCATTGATCACGAACAGCTGGCCCGTAACGGATTTGGCGCCATCCGAGCACAAGTAGAGCGCGGCCGCCGCACAATCCGGAGATGGGTTGGCGCCCATTTCCGAAGCGATGCAGTTGACGCGGACGTCATGAGGCGCCAATTCGCGCGCCGCCTGCCGGGTCATGCCAATGATTCCTGCTTGGCTGGCAACGTAGCCGATGCCTTCCGGCAACGATGATTGGCAAGCCTCGGCGGAAGCCAGGTTGATGATGCTGCCGCCGCCTTCGTCCGCCATGACGCGCCCGATCAACTGAAGGCAGAAGAAGGCGCCCGTCATATTCACGTCGATCTGTCGGCGCCAATTCCATTCGTCGACCGTCAGCATCGGCTCGGCGTGAAAGATGCTGGTCGCATTGACCAGAATGTGTATCCGGCCGAAGGCATCGCGCGCGCGCTCGATCATTGCGGCTGCTTGAAAGCGATTGGCGATGTCCGCTCCCAGCGAGATGGCGGATCCGCCGTCCGCGGAAATGGCTTCGGCGACAAAATCAGCGCGCTCAATATTGATATCGTTGACGGCTACTGCTGCGCCGCTGGCGGCCAAGGCCAAGGCGATGTCGCGTCCGCCGCCAATGCCGCCGCCGGTGACCAGCGCGGCCCGCCCGCTGAGGTCAAACTGGTAAGCGGACACGAAGGGATGAATCAGAGCTTTGACCGGGCTCGAGGCGGCGCGGCTTAGAAGGGTATGTCATCGACGGAGGCGGGCGACGTCGGGTAGTTCGAGGCGCGGTCGTCGCGCCGCTGGCTCTGCTGGCCGCCGCCGCTCCAGCCGCCTTGATCGCCGCCTTCATCTCGACCACTAAGAAACCGTACCTCACGAGCTCTAAGTTCTAGCGACGCGGCTGCCTCGCCATTGTTGTTAATATAGGCGCGAGCCGCAACATTGCCGGTCACTAGGACCCGTCGTCCCTTCGCAAGGTATGTATTACAGCTTTCCGCTTGGTTGCCCCAAACAGAAACACGATACCAGGTTGCAAAATCTTCCCATTGATCAGTCTGTGGATTTCGACGCCGTGAATTCGCGGCGACGCTAAAATTGCATACAGCGTCTCCGCTTTGTAAGTAACGAAGCTCTGGATCATTTCCCAGGTTGCCGACGACAATCGTTTGATGCCAACTCATCTTGTGTCTCTCCTCGAGAAGTTGATTTATTCCTTCATGCCCGCAAGCTTATCAAGCAAAACGCGCCTGACTACCGCCGGATCGCCTTTGCCGCGCATGGCGCCCATGATCTTGCCGAAGAGCGCGTTCAGCACTTTTTCGTTGCCAGCCAGATAACGCTGTACCATGTCGTCGTTCTGCGCCAGCACCTGACTCGCCGTGGACGAGATGATCGCCGGGTCGGACACTTGCGCCAGTCCCTTCGCGTCCACGATGGCGCGGGCATCGGCGCCCGTAGCCCAGATCTCGGGCAGCACCTGCTTGCGCGCCGTATTCTGGTTGATGATTCCAGCCTGCACTAGGGTCAACAGCCCCGCGAAGTTCGCCGCTGAAACAGGAATGCGGTCGATGGCGTCGCGTTCGACTTCGTTGGCGTTCATCAACCGAAACAGATCTGTGATCAGCCAGTTCGCCGCCAGCTTGGGCTCGACGCCGCCGTCTGTGATCGCCTGAAAATACTCGGCGACCGCCCGTTCAGCCGTGAGAACGCTCGCGTCATAGTGGCTCAGCTCGAGCTCGTTGACGAAACGCGCGCGCAGCTCATCCGGCAGCGCCGGCAGCCGCGCCCTAATGTCCGCGACCATGTCTCGGCTGACTTCCACAATTGGCAGGTCCGGCTCCGGGAAGTAGCGATACTCGTCAGCGCGTTCCTTGTATCGCTGGACGGTGATTCTCTGCGCCTCTTCATCCCAGCCGAGCGTGGCCGGCTTGACCCCTTCGCCGTCGCGATAGAGCTTGATCTGGCGCGCCGCTTCGTAATCGATAGCTTTGCTCATGTTGCGGATGCTGTTGAGGTTCTTGATCTCGGTGCGTTCCCGCAATTCCGTATCGTCTTCGCGCATGACGCTGACGTTGGCTTCAAAGCGCAGCACGCCCTTGGACATGTCGCCGCTGTTGACGCCGAGGTAACGCAGCAGCGAGCGCAATTTGCGCGCGTAGGCTTCCGCTTCTTTCGCGCTGCTGATATCCGGTTCGGATACGATCTCGAGCAGCGGCACGCCGGCCCGATTGTAGTCGATTAGGCTGCCGTCCATGATATGCGACAATTTGCCGGTATCCTCTTCCATGTGGGCGCGGCGCACGCGGATCCGTTTGCTCGCGCCATCTTCCAGTTCGATGTCGACGTATCCATTGACGGCGAGCGGCCGATCGTATTGGCTGATTTGATAACCCTTGGGCAAATCGGGATAGAAGTAATTCTTGCGCGCGAACTGATTGATGGGCGGAATCTCGCAATTGAGCGCCAAGCCGACCATGATGCCATATTCCATCGCCCGCATATTTATCACCGGCAATGTGCCCGGCATGCCTAGTGAAAGGGCGTCAACCGCTGTATTGGGCTCGGCTTCGACGCTGTCCACCACCGGGCAGCTGCTGAACATCTTGCTCTCGGTTTCCATCTCGGCATGGACTTCCAAGCCGATCACCGTTTTCCACGCGCTCATCGCTTTCCCTGAGGCAAGTTTGGGCTGGACGCTAATCAGATCTGAGAGCCCAAAACAGAATTGATATGCAATCTACTGCGTGTTTGCAGCGCCCCGTCAAGGATGGGACGCGGCCGCTCGCGCGTCGGCGCCCGGCGCAACCAGCAGAACAGAACTCGGCCGGTGTCAGCGGCCCCGGCTCATCAGCCGAAGTTACTATACCGTGCGTTTGTCGCCGCCGCAATCAGGCCGCGGCCGCCTTCGCTTGCAAATGCGCCGCCGCCGCGCGCGCCGCCAGGAAACGCTCCAGTCTGTTTAGCGCCTCCTGGATATTGGCTTCGCTGGTGGCGTAGCTGGCGCGGACGAAGCCAGCGCCGCTTTCGCCGAAGGCGCTGCCTGGAATCAGGGCGAGCCTTTGTTCCCGCAGCAATTCTTCGCAGAAGGTCTCGTCGTCCATGCCAGTTATGGCGATGCTGGGGAAGGCGTAGAAAGCGCCGCGCGGCTCGAAGCATTTGAGACCCAGTCGATTGAATCCATCGACGATTAACCGACGGCGGCGGTCGTAATCCTGCCGCATTGATTCGACATCCGCTTCGCCCTGGCGGATCGCCTGCAGCGACGCCGTCTGCCCGGTTGTCGGCGCCGACATGATCAAGTACTGGTGAATCTTGTACATGGCTTCGGTGAATGGCGCCGGCGCGCTGACGTAACCGATGCGCCAGCCGGTCATGGCATAGGACTTGCTCATGCCGCTCAGTACGATGGCGCGCTCGTACATATTCGGCAGCGAAGCGAAATTGACATGCTCGATACCGTAGACCAGGCGCTCGTAAATCTCATCGGAAATGACGACCAGGTCGTGCTTTTCGGCGATATCAGCCACTTGCAGCAGGTGTTCCCGCGTCAGTACGGCGCCGGTGGGGTTGCTGGGGTAGCTGAGCAGGATCGCCTTCGTTCGCGATGTGGTGCGCGCTTCGAGATCGGAGGCCGTCACCTGAAAGCCATTGCCCACAGACGTGCGCACCATAACGGCCGTGCCGCCCGCGGTCTCCACCAGCGCCGGGTTGGCGACAAAACAGGGCTCGACAACGAGCACTTCATCGCCGGGATCCAGCAGGACCTTCAGCGCCAGGTATAGCGCTTCGCTTACCCCGACCGTAACCAGCACTTCGTTCTCGGGCGAATAGCGCAGTCCGTAGCGCGCTTCAATCTGAGACGCGACTGCCGCCCGCAGTTCATACAAGCCCGCATTTGAGGTATAACCGGTGAATCCGTCGCGGAGACTTTTTACGCCGGCATCCACAATATGCGCGGGCGTCACGAAGTCTGGCTCGCCGATACCCAGCGTGACCACATCTTCCATCGTGGCGGCGATGTCAAAATAACGGCGGATGCCTGATGGGCGCAGGTTTTGCGCCGAACGGGACAAGTAGCGGCTCATCAATGGTTTCTCCTCGGGAATCTCGTCCTCTATTTTCTTTGTATCACAGGATTATGGGCAATTCATTACGCAGAATCGTTGAATTAGGCTTTCGATTTTACTACAAGGTGTCGGATGAATTGAGCTGAAAACGCCTACATCGGGAAGTTATTTGCCCAATATGTATGACTCGTCTTGGAGCGCGCATAAGTTCTAATGTTCGTGAGTTACCGTTAACAGGTTGAACTGGCGCGGCGCCAAGCGGGGGGACATCAGACATGGCTTTGCCGGCTATCTTTGCGATTGCGGATATAGTATTGGGCCCTCCCTGAAGCGCATTCGCGCCGCCGACGATTTCGACGAGCTTGTTGGCAGGATTCTCATGCGTTATCATGAGCGGGCGGCGGCACAACTGCATATCGAGGATATCTAATAGGTAGCCGGAATTCGCGGGCGTCAGCGGGACACAAGGCGTCTCGCGCGCTTGCCATGGTTCTTGCGTGGCGCTGTTTGACGCCAACACAGCCGATTGCAGGACTCGCAATTGCGGTCGCGCGCCGTAAAAGTACTTGGCAAAGCCTGCATCAATCGTCTAAACTATGGTATCGTAATGTTAAGCGCAGCGTGTAATTTCGCGACAAGGCGCTGGCCATATTGCGTCAACACAGAGGGTTGCAATGAGCGAAGAGAGCAGAAATCCCAACGACAATATGGATGATAACTTGAATGATTCGCCGGCCGATGACATGGGAGACCGGCTTGAACGGCTGGGTGGCGAGCCGGCGCCGGCGATCACGCCAGAAGAGTTCGAGCGGCTGCAGAAGGCTGGGCAGGTCCATATCGATTCGCGCGGACGTGTTCGGACGGCGCGGCGCAGCGGCGCGGAAGCGGGCGTCTCGCTGCGCAAACGGCGCGCCTGGTATGAAAGCGCAACTTGACGCCTTAAGCTGGACGCGCGGCTTCTTGATGGGCTATCGCGCTGGAATGCGGGCTGGCAGCGGGAATAGCCCTGCTTGATTGCCGATGGCAACCGCATTTGCTCCTGATGAAACTTGGAATCGCAATGGGCTCGCGCGGCTCCGCGGCGCGCCGCCTCTCGCCGAACCCACTACGACAATGGCTCGACCGATTACATTCGATCATGTGAGCCAGGCGCTCGCGCTGGAAGACTTTGATTCAAACGGGGCGCGGCTGCGTATGGCGCCAAGGCCGCGCGGCTGGACCAAGCGCGATCATCCGCCAAGCCCGGCGGCTGTGCTCATATTGATCTTCGCCGCAGATGATGATGGACGCCTAAACATTGTGCTGACCCTGCGCAACGCGGACCTGCGCGGGCACAGCGGCCAAGTCAGCTTCCCCGGCGGGCGTCGCGAGGCGCAAGATAAGAATCTGACCGAGACAGCCCGGCGCGAAACCTGCGAAGAAATCGGAATCTGCGGCGATCAATTGTCCATCATGGGACGGCTGCCGCGCTTCTTTATTCCGGCTTCGCATCACGATGTGCGCCCGGTAATCGCGCGCTGCGATGGGGCGCTTGCCTTCAAACCCAAGCCGGATGAAGTGGTTGAAGTCTTCGCCGTCGCCTTGGAAGATCTTCTGCAGCCGCGCTACAAATTCGTTGAGCAGCGTCTTATGCGCGGGGTCAACGTGCATGTGCCCTATTATGATGTGGCTGGTCACAAGGTCTGGGGCGCCACGGCCATGCTGCTGAGCGAGTTGGAGGGGCGTCTGCGTCGCGTGTTGGGGACGAGCGCCGATGTTGCATTGACTTAGCGGATTGGCGGCTCCAGCCAAGGCGGCAACAATGATCAAGGCCGGCTCCGGGCCGCGGGCGCCTTGCCGCTTGTGAACCCGGGTCAAGATTGTTATGCTTCAGCCATCTGGATACACGGGCGCTTTCTGGTTGCGCGTCTGTCGCCCGTCAGCAGACTTGCATGGACACCATCCTCACTGGCATTCCCATATTGGCGGTTGGTCCAGCGGCCGGCGGCGCCGGCGAATGGGGCGCGCTCTTCGCCTACGTGATCATGGCGCTGGGCATCTCCTTCCTATGTTCGATTTGGGAGGCGGCGATGCTCTCGACGCCGGTCTCGCATATCGAATTACTGGTCCAACAGGGCAAACAGTCGGGCTTGATCATGCAGGGTCTGCGCCAAAATGTTGAACATCCCATCTCCGCCATCCTGACTTTGAATACGATCGCGCATACGGTGGGCGCGGCCGGCGCCGGCGCCGAGGCGACGGCCATACTCGGCAGCCAGTTTCAGGGCATCATCTTCTTCGTCTTGACCCTGCTGATCCTAGTCTTTTCCGAGATCATCCCGAAGACGCTTGGCGCCGTCTACGCCAAGCCACTCACGCCTTTCACCGCCTACTCGCTGCGCATCCTGCTGCGAGTCTTGAAGCCGGCCGTATTCGCCTTTGAGTTCTTCACGCGCGCCATGCGGCCCAGCGAGGAAGCGCCAACGGTTACGCGCTCGGAGCTGCAGGTGATGGCGCGCATCAGCGCGGAAGAGGGCGGCATCCAGGAGCGCGAGAATCGCATCGTCGCTAACTTGCTGCAGCTTGCCGATGTCCAGATTGAAACGATCATGACGCCGCGCACGGTTGTTGTCATGTTTCAGGAAGACCAGACCGTTGGCGAGGTCATGCGCTCGTATCGATTTCTGCCGTTTTCGCGCATCCCGATATTCGCCGAGTCGGCTGATGAGATCAGAGGCTACGTGCTGCGCCACGAGATCTACCGCCGCGCGGCGGCTGACGAACATGAAGTAAGGCTGCGTGAGATCGCGCGGCCGCTGGATGTCGTGCCGGAGACAAACTCAGTGGCGCAAGCGCTGGATGAATTCATCGCTAAGCAAGATCATATATTCTTGGTCATTGATGAATATGGCGGCACGGCCGGCTTGATCACGCTGGAGGATGCGGTCGAGACCTTGCTCGGCATCGAGATCCTGGATGAATCGGATCCGATTGCCGACCTGCGCCAATTATCGCGCCGCCGCTATCAAAGCCAAATTGAGTTGCTGGAACAGATGGAACGGGTCCAGGACACGCAGCCGGCGCCCGATTCAGGCGGCGATGCATGAAGGTGATTCGTCTTCCGCTGCCATCCTGGCTCTACAGATTCAACCTACTTCTGGCATTTGTCAGACGCATCGCCTATCCGGCGCGGCTCGTCGTGCAGGGCGAGGCGCTTTGGCGCTTCACTGGCGGCCGCCTCGTATCGTATCGCCAGGAAGGCGGCGAAATCGTCATCAGCGGCGCGCGCCCGCTCGGCGATTGCGAAGCGCGCATTGAGACGATCTCCCGCCACTGCCTGGGGCTCGGGCGCGATCTGACGGCTTTTTACGATTTCGTCGAAGGCGACCATCGTTTGCGGCGCGTTGTCGAACCCGTGTACGGCTCGCCTCTTTTCTGTACAGAGAGCGTATTCGAGGCGCTCATCACCCTCATCATCGAGCAGCATATCACTTGGAAAAACGCCCTGCGCGCGCAGCAGACGCTCATGCGGCTTTTTGACACTGGCGAAGCAATCGAAGGCGCGACCGTGTATGACTTCCCGACCCCGCCTCAGGTGGCCTCCGCCGCGCCAGCCGATCTGAAACCGCTGAAAATCACGAACAAGCGGATTGACATGATCATCGCCATCGCCCAGGCGGTCGCGGAAGGCAGCCTTGATTTGGAGTCGATCGGGCGAATGGATCCGCCGAGTGCCTATGACCGTCTGCTGGCGATAAGCGGCGTGGGCCACTGGACCGCCAACAACGCGCTGGGGCGGGCGCTGGGCGCGTATCCGTATGTGAGCCAGAATGATGTCGCCATGCAGGCGGCCGTGGCGCATTATTTCTATGACGGCGCGCGATCAAGGAGCGCCGAACTGGTGAGCGACACGCTGAGTGAATTCGGGGAATATGCTGGATTAATCGGGCACTTCGCGCTGCTGCGCTGGGTTTTGGAGCGCTATCCGCCGATATCGCATTGATCCGCGAGGGCGCGAGCTCAGGCGGAAAGCTCATCGTAGAGCAGCTCTTGACTGAGCGACTGCAGCACGGTGTCTTCACTCTCCAGGGTGAGCGATGCGGCGGTCACGCCAAGGCGCATCGCCTCGTCAATGGGCACATCATTGAGGAGGCCAAAGATGACCGCGCCGGAAAAGGCGTCGCCGGCGCCCGAGGTATCGACGACCTCGGTGTGAATCGCTCGAATGTAGCCGCCGCCACTGCTGTCAGCATAAGCCAAGCCATGCTCGCCAAGCGTCACCACGGCGATGTTTGAACCCATGTTGACCAACTTCTGAGCAGTGCCAATAGCGGATTCGCGTTCAGTGGCTGGCTCGTCCAGGGAGCAAAGGGCGGCGGTTTCACTGGCGTTGGGCGCGATCAGATACAGATTATTGATGAATCTTCGCAGGCGGCTAGCCATCAGCGGCGATGTCGGGTCGGCGCAGACGCGCACCTGGTAGCGCGCGGCCAACTCAAATAGAGTGTCCAGCGCCTCTTCGGACAGAGTCGCGTCGATGACAGCCAAGGCGGCGCTCGCGAAGAGCGGCTCATGTTCCAGCAGGTAGTCTGAATCCAGCGCGTCGGCGATGCTGAGGTCGTCCACCCGCGTACAGTTGTCTTCCGTTTGATAAAGCAGCATGGAAGTGGCCGTGCGCGCGCCGCTCACGCGCAGCACATGGCGGCAGTCGATGCCAGCCAGCGTCGAATGCGTGATGAGATGCTGCCCGATGTCATCGTTTGCGATGGCGGAGAGCAAAACGGTATCAATATCGAGCCGCGCCAGGTTCTCGGCGATATTGCGGGCGACGCCGCTGACAGCTGTGTGGATATGCCCGTATTGACGCATGCCGGGCCGCAGGAGGTCAATGGTCTTGCCGCTGATTTCCAGCACCGCCGAGCCGACAACCAGGACAAACTCGCCATTCATCTGGGTTCTCCTCCCGGGCTCTTAACCGGCTGAAGTCGATGAGCCGGTCTCGTCGGCTCGATTGGCTTCGGGCGGCGGCCGCAGGGTCGGCTGGGCGTTGGGTATCGGCGTTTCCGCGGGCGGGGCGGGCGGCACGTCGACGCCCAAGGTCGCCGGATTCAGATCGGCTGACCCGATGATCGCCGCATCGGCTGGGTCTTCGGCGCAGCGGAAGCCAATCCAGCGTTGGAATGCGTCGGGCCTTTCCGCTTGCCGATGAACCGTGCGGCTGAAAAAGGGCACGCTATTCCAGGAGCCGCCGCGCAGCGCCTTTTGCTGCCCGTTTATGGGACCGGTCGGGTTGACGACATTCCCGCGCCGCGCCTGCTCTTCGTAATGTCGTTCGCTGTAATAATCGCTGACCCATTCAGCGACGTTGCCCGCCATGTCATAGGCGCCGTAGAAGCTCGCGCCCAGCGGCAGGCTGCCGACTTGCAAGGAGCCCGGCGGGGCGTCGAGCGGACGATTGGTTTTCGCCAGCGCGTTATCCCAGGCGTTGCCCCAGGGATAGATGCGCCCGTCATCAGCGCGGGCGGCGCGCTCCCATTCCGCTTCAGTCGGCAGGCGGCGTCCGACCGCTTCGCAATACTCGCGGGCGCCGTACCAGGTCACGCCGTAGACGGGATGCTGCGACAAGCCGCGTCCGATGGTGTAGGTTGAGCCGTCAAAAACAATTGGCGCGTCCGGGCTTTCGTTCTGCGTTTGAATGCAGGGGAAGCCGGCGCAGCGGTTGATATGCGCATCGGGGCCGCGCACGTTAAGGAAGGCCACATATTGGTCAAATGTGACCTCGGTAGATTCCAGCAGGAAGGCGTCAACAGTTACCTGGTGGGCGGGGAAAGAGTCCTGGGCGTAGCTCGCCTGACAGCTGCCGGCGTCGCGCGTAACGCATTGGCGGACGGCTTCCGTCACTTCACCGGGCGTTGTGCCCATGACAAACGCGCCGCCTGGGATGGTTACCGTCAGGCTGCGGACGACGCGCAGCAGTTCCGGGATTGCGCTCGTGGGCGCGGAGGTTGGCGCCGGAACACTGGTCGGGATGTCTGTTGGGATTGTCGTCGGCTGAACCTGTACCGAGACGACCTCGCTGGTGGCGGCTTGAGCGGGCGGCTGCTGGCTCTGGCCGCCAGTCGACGCCGAGCCCGGTGTTGCGGTCACAACGATGAACTGTGACTGCGGCGTCGGACTAAGCCGGCTCGGGTCTTCAGTGGCGGTCATGACGATATGGACAACGGTGGTCACGACTTCTGGTTCAGGAGTTGGCAGAAAGTAGGTTGGTAGCGTGCCCTCCAGCATGATGCCGACCACGACGCTCAAGCCGCAGAACATACCGGGAATGAAGCCGATTAGCGCCCACTGCCAGGCGGCGCTTCGCTGGCGCCGGCCGCCAATTGGTCGATATGACATAAGGGCTCTCCTTCAAGCCGACGATTAACGCCCCTCCCGAGATCGGAAGCGACAAGCCATAGCCCAGCTTCATAGCCTAAAGCACAATCCGCCGTTCTGCAATTGTAGGTGGCGCAAACGGGCTCGCGAATAGGGCGCATGCCTGGGCGTTCCGCCGATGGCGCTTCGCTTGACAGCGGATAGCTAAGGGTTTAGGCTTGGTTTATTGCATGGGGGCGGGAGACGCGCCCGTCGGGACACGTCATCTTGACTCGAATCAGCCTGCGAACCACGGCTCTGCCAGCGCCCTCGGTCGATGGTTTGCGCCCCGTCAATTTGCGCGAGGATTTACGACCGCTAGCCGATTTGATTGAATTGGTATTCGCCGATTCGATGGACAGCAGCGGTCGGTCGGCCATCCGTGAAATGCGCGCGTTGAGTCATATGGGGCGCGCGTTGAAGCTGATAGCGCGGATGAATGAATTGGCGCTCGGCATCAGCCTGGGCTTTGTCTACGTGTCTGACGGCAAGCTGGTGGGCAATGTCTCGGTGTATCCGGCCGGCTACCCCAAAGCCTTGGGCGAGACTTGGATCTTGGCCAACGTCGCGGTGCGCCCGGATTATCAGCGGCGCGGCATCGCCCATATTTTGGTCGAAGCCAGCCTCGACATGATCCGCCAGCGCGGTGGCGCGCGCGCCATTCTCCAGGTGAACTGCGATAACATGGCCGCGCAGAAACTCTACGAGCGGCATGGCTTTATCTATGAACGCGCCTGGCGCATCTGGCGACGCAGCGGCTTTATGCGCTCCCCGATTTCCGGGAGCAGCCGTCATCGAATTTCACATTTGCACGGCAGCGAATGGGCGGCGGAGCTTGCGCTGGCGGAGGCCGCTCGTCCTAATTCGCGCGGCGGCGTCGGCTGGCAGAAGCCTTTGCACCGGTCAACATTTTACACGCCGCTCAGGAAGCGGCTGCTCAACATGATTTCGCTGAGCGGCCTGGAGCGCTTGGTCATTCGCGATGAGGCGTCGCGGGAAATCCTGGCTTCGTGCTGGCTGGAGAGCGGCCTGAGCTTCAGCAGCATTCGCGGCTGGCTCTTCGCGTCGCCTCGCGTTGAATCGAAGCCCTATGCGCAGGCGCTGATTGACTATGTCGTAAGCCGCCACGAGCGCGCGACAATCCAGATCGAACACCCGCGTGATGACGAGGTCGCGAACCAACTCATGCGCGACCATCAGTTCAAAGTCATGCGCGAGCTCTGGCACATGCGGCTGGACCTTTGACAAGTAGGTCAAGGCTCAGGACGGGTCTCTCGCGCGCCCGTCGGCTCGCAGGCGGCGCGGCCGGCGGCTGCTCGCTGAGTTTATGCTCGCGGCGCTTGCAGGCCCGTTAGGTTTGGCCGCCGCCAACACTTTGCGCGGCAGCCGCGGCGGGCGATTTCGGTCCGCGTTGGACGTGGCGCGTGTGCCGCCGTCGTTCAAGTCTGCCTCTGCTGCCGCGGCCGCGCGCCGGAGGACGTCCGCGCCGCCTCCGTTTACCGAACCAAGGTATTCGTCGAGAATCTGTCGCTGCTGCCTGGCATCAACCTTTGCGCGGCGCTCCGCTCGATTATGTTGACGGCGCGATATCTCCTGCTGAATCTCGCGCGGGTTCGAAACGCGGTGAAACATCTTCGGTTCGTCAGCGCCGACCAGCGACATGCGCACATCGCCGTATTTCAGCAGCGCCGCCAAGAAGCCGCTTGTGACTGACTCCACATTGTCGATCCGCTCGACCAGAATCTGGTCGCGCAGACTTTGCAGGAAAAAGGGACGCTTGTGCACCAGCGTGATCGTGTCGTCTGAGATGATGTAGAGATCGTTGCGCCAATCCCAATCCATCCAGTAGTAGGCGAGGCAGCCGACCAGCAGGGCGACGAAGCTGGCGGGCAAGGCGACGATGCGCAGATCCGGGCTGACGAGCGTCGCGCTGAGCAAGAGCGCGGTCACTGAGGCCAGCACGATTATGAGGGGCAAGACGGTGTGCTTAGCCCAGACGCTGACGTGCTTGCGATAGACGATGTCGCCGTTGCTCATCAGAATGCGCGAGCTGAGATAGCCGTTCGTGCCCGGGATTGGTCGCGGCGCTGCGTCAGGATCCGCCGTAGCCGCTTCCGCATCGTCAGCGGCGTCGCTGGCCATCGCGCGCTGGAGTTCCTCGCGTACGATTTTGTGATGGCGCTGCGCCTGCCGGCTCTCGAAATACTGCCGGTCTTCAATAATCAACTTCTGAAACTGCTCGGGATTGGGCATGAAATCCAGTTCCAGATTGCCCTGGGCGCCGGCCGTCTTGACGATGACCGTCCCATAACGGAATAAACGCGCGAAGGGATCGGTTGAGGGGAACTCAAAATTGACTTCATGCACGCTTTCCATGCCCACTTGCGTGACCTGTCGATACAGCGCCAATATCGTTCGGTTGATTCGAATGATGCGCTGGTCGGTTACGATTACCGAGTCATTGCGCCATTCCACGTAAGCGTAAAGGAGCGCCAAGCCGGGCAACAGGAAAGACAAACCGAATGCGACCAGCGCCGCCGCTGGCGCCTCCAATTGGGTCGCGCCGAAAGACAGCGCCAGCATCAGCAGGAGCGGCAGCCAAGCCCTGCGAGCGAATGACCACCAATGCCGATGCGTCTGGATGAGAATCTCTTCGTCGGCGCGCTGTTCGGCGAACTGGGGATTGATGTCCGCGCGGCGGGCGCCCTTATCCGCTCCGATTGCGCTGCGCAGTTCCGGCTCTTCGACGAGCAGCCGCTGCAAATCCGCTCTGGCGAGTTCATAAACGCTGGAGGGCTGGGCCGCGCGCAAGGTGGCGGATTGAATCGCGCTGCTGAAGAGGGCTTCCTGGTTTAAAATTTGACCTGGCGATACGGTCGCCAATGGCGTCTGGCTTCCGTCGGCGTTCGTGCGGAAAAGCACGGCTTCGCCCGCCAGCAGGATTATCATGCTTTCAGCAGGACTGCCTTGCGCAAAGATGTCTTGGCCCGCGTGATAGCTCTCCTGCTTCAGCGCGCCCGCGACCAAGCGCAACTGCTGCGGACTCAGAGCCGCGAAAGCAGAAACGCTGGCCAGTCGGTGGGTATCTTGCATTGCTCGCCGTCTAGTCGCCGGGCGCCATTTCGTCGAGTATAGCATGGCTCCCGATATCGGATGCCGCGCCTGATATGGCAAGTGAATTGCCGAAGCCCTACCGCGGTGAAACCAACCGAGCCGGGCGGACGCTCGAAATTCTGGCAAAGCGTGTTATAATGGCGCTGGATTCCATAAAGGAGAGTGGGGAATACGATGCCGAATCTTGGGGGAGCTGAACTGTTTATCGTGCTAATAATTGTTGTATTGCTTTTCGGCGTCGGCCGCGTCTCGCGCATCGGCGGCGAATTGGGCTCGGCGGTGGCCAACTTCCGCAAAGGGCTGCAAGAGGGCGCCAAGCCGAAAAGCGAAGAGGCGGATCAGCCCGAAACCGTTTGAGGCTCGCGGCTTAGCGTTGCCTTCTTGCCTCCTGTAAAGCCCGCTGGATCAGTGTGTCCGCGCGCAATACTGGCTTGTGCGGAATGCCGGCGGGCAAACTCAGGTTGTGTACGAGCGCCTCGCGATTATAGCCTTCGATCCGCTTGCGACAATCTTCCTGAAAGCGATTCCATTTCGATTCAACTCTTGCCTTTCGCTCGGGCGCGCCGCATAGCTTCGCCCTGCGTAATTCGCGACTGTGGCGCCGCGCGCCTTCCTGGACCTGGCTTCGCAGCGACGCCTCCAATTGGTCGAGCCTCTTTGCCGCCTCGATCCACTCCGGCATCACATGATGATCATTCATGATCTTGAAGGCCAGGCGCCACTCGCCTAGCGTCGCGCCTTCGTCTTTCAGCGGCAGTCTTTCGCCGGCGCCGGGCAAATGCGAAACATCGCCATCGCCGATGACTTCGGCAATCTGACGGTCGACGATCCGTTTCCAGTCTCTCATGGCCTCCGCGCTCGCAATTCCGAAGTCGGCTTTATTCACTCGCCCCCGCTGGAATCTGCAGCGTCTGCAAGGCGCGTCCTGTTTCGTCGCTGAGGGTTAGCGTCTCGCCCGCCGCCCACACGCTCTCCTCCTTACCCCAGAAGCGCGCGTCCGCGGTGCTGGTTCCGCTGCGAGTATATATCACCAGCTCGCCCTGCGGGAATAGCATGGTGACCGGAAATGTGAAGCTGTTGCCGTCTTCATCGGACAATGTCCAATTGCTTATATTGACGCGGTCGCCGATGTTGCGCAGGCGAATGGCTTCGGCTGTTATATCGCCCAAGCCTTCGACCGCGACAATCTCGAAATTCGCGTTCACCGGCGTGCTGGTGGCTTCCGCCGTCGGCGCCGCCGCCCCGCTTGTATCGCCCCCTGGCGCATCGCCCGGCGCGACTTCCTGCAGACAGCCTTCCAAAGGCACGATGAGAATATCGCCAATCTGCAAGTTCTGCGATGATTCCAGCGTCAATTCGTTGACATCCAGGAGTTCCTGAAAATCGGCGCCATAGCGCAGCGCCACGCCGTAGGGCGTATCGCCGCTGAGGATCGCGTGATAAATGCAGTGTTGCGGTTGCAGGGGACCGCTGGCGCTCGCATCGGTTGGCGTGCTAATGACAACTTGTCGCGCGCCCAACTCGACCGGGTCGATGGTGGAGGCTGCTTCAGTCGCGGCTTCGGCGGCAATGCTCAGCGGCAGCTGCACCTGCGTGCGCTGGAGACCCGCGGGCGCGGCTGTCACCAGTTTGGGCGGCAAGGGCGTGGCTGTTATGATGATTTCTACCGTTATGATTTGGGGAACGTCCAGCTGTTCTGATTCATCATTGACCAATTGAAGCGCGAAGTAAGCGCCGCTGGCGGCCGCCACGAAGGTCAAACACAGGAAAATGATCTGCGGTACGATGTTTCTGCGCCGCGATGAACTGGGACGTTCGATCATACGCTTGTCCCTTCAGCCGCTCCGTCATTGTGGAATCCTAGCACAGGCGTACTAGGCTGGCAATCAGTAGCGGCGGGAGATTGCTTGTAATGAGCGGATGTTCAGCTACAATCGCGATTCGCTCGAAAAGAACGCGGTAGAAGAAGGCGGATGAAGGTATTGCTGGCGAGCGCTGAGGCGGCGCCTTTCGCCAAGGTTGGCGGCTTGGCGGATGTTGTTGGATCATTGCCAGCCGCCCTGGGCCGGTTGGGCGTCGACGCCCGCGTCGTCATTCCTGGTTACGGTTTCATCGACCACGTCGAACACCAGATTGAGCCGCTTTTCAGCTTCGACTTGCGCCATCGCCTGGGTGTCAACGAGGTCAAGGTATTTTGCTGTCGCCGTGACAATACCGCTTTCTATCTCTTACAGTCGCCGCCATACTTTGGCTCCGAAGGCGAGGTCTACAGCCGCTGGGATTGGGATATGGAGCGCTTCATCTATTTCAATCAAGCGCTAATGGCTTTCATTGCCCAGCTGAATTCGCAGACCGGATGGTTGCCGGATGTCCTGCACGCGAATGACTGGCATACCAGCCTGCTCCCATTTCTGATTCGCGATCATGGCGATGATGACAGCTGGGGGCGCCTGGCGGCCGTCATCAGCATTCACAATATCGCCTACCAAGGCAAAGACGCGGGCGGTTTCTTATGGCAGGCGGGGATGCACGGACGGCACGATCCCGACCTGCTCGAACTAGGACTGACCGACAATCTGCTCGGCATTGGCATCGCCTACAGCGATATGGTCTCCACGGTTAGCCCGCGCTATGCCGAGGAGATAAAATACGGCTACACCGGCTACGAGTTGGCGCCGCTGATCGCGCGACGGGCGGACCGGTTGCGCGGCATACTCAACGGCTTGGATGTCGCGAGCTGGGATCCGGCCGGCGACCCCAATCTCGTTGTCAACTTTAGCGCCGAGGACTTTGAACGCAAGCGCCCGCACAATAAGCGATATCTGCAGTCCTTTTCGCGTTTGCCGGTAGACGTCGATATCCCTCTGGTGGGAATCGTGAGCCGGCTTGCCGCGCAGAAGGGCTTCGATCTAGCGCTACCCGCTTTGCGAAACATTCTGGCGCGGCGGGACCTGCAGGTGGTCGTCCTGGGCGCTGGCGAGCCCGATCTGGAGTACGCCTTCTGGCGGCTGGACCAAGACTTCGGCGACAAAGCAAGCGCCTTTCTCCAATTCGAAGGCGCGCTGGCGCAGCAAATCTACGCCGGCTGTGATATCTTTTTGATGCCGAGCCACTTTGAACCCTGCGGCATGGGTCAGATGATGGCGATGCGATACGGCGCGCTGCCGCTCGTGCGCGAGACCGGCGGGCTGGCCGACACCGTTGAAAACTACGACGACGGGGAAGCCGATGCGGGAACGGGCTTCGTCTTTCAATGGCAAGAGAGGGAGGCGGTGGAAGGCACGCTGAACTGGGCGCTGGACGTCTATGAGGAGAAGCCTGCTGCTTGGCGGCGCATGCAAGGGCGCGCCATGCGCAGGGACTTCAGTTGGACAAACAGCGCCGGCGACTACATAGAGTTGTATGAGCAAGCCTGCGCCAACTTGCGCGCGTGATGACAGATTCGCTTGGAATGAAAGTGAATCGCGCCGGATCATATCGACCGGTTGAGAGTCGCCAAACAACTTCAGGAGTGGATGGTGAAGATTAAGGCAGTGATCCTGGCGGGCGGGAAGGGCACGCGCTTGGGCGTCCTCACGATCAAGCGCGCCAAACCAGCGGTGCCCTTCGGCGGGAAGTATCGAATTATTGACTTCGCCCTGAGCAACTGCGTCAACTCAAACGTGTTTGATGTACTGGTGCTGACGCAATACCGTCCGCACAGCCTGAACGATCACATCGGCAAGGGGCGTCCCTGGGATCTGGATCGGTCCTTCACCGGCGGCGTGCGCATGCTGCAGCCTTATCAGGGCAGCTTCGATACTGACTGGTACGCGGGCACGGCCGACGCGGTGACGCAGAATCTCAACTTTGTGCGGCAGGGGCGTCCCGAGTATGTGCTCATCCTCTCCGGCGATCATATCTACGAGATGGATTACGACATGCTGGTGCAGTATCATCGCGATAAGGGCGCGGCCGCGACCGTCTGCACGATTCGCGTCCCCTTGGATGAGGCGAGCCGCTTCGGCATCGTCGATTGCGACAGCGATTTTCGCGTCACCGGATTTGTCGAGAAGCCAGCGACCCCGCCCGGCAACCTCGCCAATATGGGGGTCTATGTCTTCGACTATGATGTGCTGGAGCGCGTGCTGCAAGCCGACCATGTTGATCCGGAGTCGGAGCATGACTTTGGCAAGAACATTCTGCCGAAGATGGTCGCGGACAGCATGGATGTCTTCGCCTATCCTTACGGTGGTTATTGGATCGATGTTGGCACGGTCGACGCTTACTGGGAAGCCCACATGGACCTTCTCTCAAGCCCGCCGTCCTTGAACCTGAACGATCGCACCTGGGTGATCCATACCCGCAGCGAGGAGCGCCCGCCGGTGCGCATCGGCGCCGACGCCAAAATCGTCGACAGCATGATCACCGACGGCTCGGTGATCGGCGCCGGCGCGATCATAGAACGCTCGATCCTGTCGCCAGGCGTATTCATCGGTCCGGGCGCGATCATACGCGAATCGGTGATATTGAATGACGCGTATATCGAAACGGGCGCGCGCGTTGAAAGAGCGCTGGTGGACAAAATCGCCGTCATCGGCAAAGACGCCCGCGTCGGCTCTTGGCAAGACATGGGCGATCTCAAAATCACCAGCATCGGCAAGAACACGCGCGTGCCGCCGGCTTTCACGATCGGCGAGGGCACGGTGGTCGGCTCTGATTGCACCCATGACAGTTTCGCTCGTTTCAGCGATGGGGTGGCGCCGGCCGGCAGCGACATCGAATTCCTGTCGCGGGTGGGGCGATAAAGCCGAGCGCCTCGTCGGTCGCGATACGGGCGGCTGCGGCAGTACATGCAAATAGCAACTATTGACAGTTCAAGACGAAAGGCATGGCGATGAGCAAGATAAAAGTGGGCGTGCAACTGCATCCGCAGAGAGTTAGCTACGCCGCCTACGCCGAAGCAGTCAAGGCGGTGGAAGCGCTCGGCGTCGATTCCATCTGGAATTGGGATCACTTCTTCCCGCTGTATGGCGAGGGCGAGGGCGAACACTTTGAAGGCTGGACGCTGTTGACAGCCATCGCCACCTTGACGTCCAGAGCGGAAATCGGCACCCTGGTCACCTGCAACAGCTATCGCAATCCGGCGCTGCTGACGCAGATGGCCAATACCGTCGATCATATCAGCGGCGGCCGTCTGATCCTCGGCATTGGCGCGGGCTGGTTCGAGAAAGATTATGTCGAGTTCGGTTATGAATTTGGCACGGCTGGCAGTCGACTGCGGGATTTGGGCGCGGCGCTGCCCATCATCAAGGAACGCATGGGGGTGGAACTGCCCCCGCCCGTACGCAATCCAATTCCCATCATGATCGGCGGCGGCGGCGAAAAAGTCACGCTCAAACTCACCGCGCTGCACGCCGACTCATGGAATGGCTTCGGACCGCCCGAAACCTGGGCGCGTAAAAGTCGCATTCTGGACGATTGGTGCGGGGAAGTGGGACGCGACCCGGCGGAGATTGAGCGCACGGTTTCGCTCGTCCGTGAAGATGACATTCCCGGCGAGTTGGATGCCTACCGTGAAGCCGGCTGCACGCACTTCATCATGATGACCGAGGCGCCGCCCAACTATGAACGGGTCAAAGCCCTGGTCGGCTGGCGCGACAGCGTCAATAATTGAGGTATGAAACAGGTCTCAACCGATGAGACCTGTTTTCAAGTCGTGACGACGCAATTGTCGCTGCCAAAGGGGTTGGCGGTATAACTATCAGCTTCGGCTTCGTTGATCCACATCTGGCCATTCACCAGATAGCGATATTCGTGGCGAGAATTCGCCTCGAACCGCTTGATCGCCATGAAGCGCCCGTCCTTGAGCCGCCGCATGGGATGCGCGTTTTCGTCCCAGTCATCAAAGCTGCCGACTAAGTTCACCGATTCGGCTTCCGGCATCGCCTCTGTATAGAAGCAGACTTGAACGGTATCGTCTGTGCGCTGCGTCTTCGTTACCATCGCTAGACCTCTACAACTGAGTTGTCTCCACTGAATGGATTGGGGACGTATTGATCGGCCGCCCAATCATTGCGCCAATCGCTTCCGTCGATCAGATAACGGAACTGATAGCTGCTGTCTTTGGCCAGGCGGACAGTCGCCTTGAAGCGCCCGTCCTTAAGCGCTTGCATGGGCGTGGCCTTTTCGCTCCATTCGTTAAAGTCCCCAACCAGCGCCGCCCTCTCAGCCCCAAGCTCTGGCGCGGTGTAGAAGGTTACTTTGCAGATGTCCTTGCTTTTCAGGTACTGTTTCTTCAGCATTGTCCTCTCCATGTGTTGAGCAATCAACCAGTATAAAGCAACGACAAGCCTATCTTATCATAAGTAAGGGTCGGATTGTAGCGTAATGCCCTCTTTCGCCAATGATGTCGCGGCGCCGCTTGTCTGAATATCACAGTCTATGCCAGCCGATCAATGCGGTACCGAGCCACGCGGGCGCGCATTGTATCGAATGGAGGCGGAACGCAGATTTGCGCGCCGTCAAATAATCGAGGTGGATTCAATATGATATATCGATAGAATAAGCGACTTGCAAACGCGATCCAAGAGTCGTCTGAATGGGAGCCGACATTATGGTACAACCGGTCGCCCGGGTTAACGTAGCGCCGAAGCTGCCGCCCCAGTTGGGACGCCTGCATGAACTGACCTATAACCTCCGCTGGTCCTGGGACCACGAGACCATCGCCTTGTTTCGCCGCCTCGATCCCGATCTCTGGGAGGAGACCGGGCACAACCCCGAGTGGATGCTGGGCAGAATGAGCCAGGCGCGGCTGAACGCCCTCGCGCGCGAACCATCCTTCATGGCGCATTACGCCCGCGTTTGCCGCTCCTTCGACGAATACATGCGCGCCGATCAGACCTGGTTCGCCGGGCAATTCGGTCATCTGGAACGGCAGCCGGTCATCGCGTACTTTTCGATGGAGTTTGGTTTGACCGAGTGCTTGCAGAATTACTCCGGCGGCTTGGGCGTGCTCAGCGGCGATCATCTGAAGAGCGCCAGCGATCTTGGCATCCCCTTGGTCGGGGTCGGCATTCTCTATCAAGAAGGTTACTTCCAGCAATATCTGAACGCGGACGGCTTTCAGCAAGAGTCCTATCCGATCAACGATTATGTCAACCAGCCGGTCAAGCTAGAGACCGGCGCGGCTGGCCAGCCTATCAAGATATCGATTCCCCTGCCGGGGCGCGCGCTCTTCGCGCAGATCTGGAAGGTGCAAGTCGGGCGCGCAGCCATTTATCTGCTGGACACGAATATCGACGAGAATTCCTTGGCGGAAGATCGCAACCTGACCGATCGGCTCTACGGCGGCGACCGGCGCACGCGAATTCGGCAAGAGATACTGATGGGCATCGGCGGCGTACGGCTGCTGCGCGCTCTGGGCATCGGGGCGGACGTATTTCACATGAATGAAGGGCATTCGGCTTTTCTGCTGCTGGAGCGCATCCGCAATTATATGCGCGATTGCGGGCTCTCGTTTGAGCAAGCCAAAGCTGTGACGGCGGCGAGTAGCGTATTCACCGTGCATACGCCGGTTCCAGCGGGCCAGGAGCGCTTTGGCTTTGACCTCATCGACGAGCATTTCACAGAATTGATGGATGAATTGGGCTTGTCGCGCGATCAATTCATTGATCTGGGACGCGAGAATATGGGGCATTACGAACTATTCTCGATGTCAGTCATGGCGCTGAATCTGTCTGCGGGCGCGAACGGCGTCTCGCAGCTGCACGGCGCGGTCTCGCGCGAGATGTGGCAATGGGTTTATCCCCATGTACCCGTGCACGAGGCGCCCATCCGCGCCATCACCAACGGCGTGCACGTCCAGACTTGGGTCAGCCAGGAGATGGCGCAGCTATTCGATCGCTATCTGGACCCGGGCTGGCGTTCGGAAGAATCGCGCGCTGAAGTCTGGGCGGGTGTGGCCAGCATCCCTGACGCCGAGCTCTGGCGGACGCATGTGCGGCGGCGCGAACGGCTGGTCGCCTTCGCGCGCGATCGCCTGCGCGAGCAGCTCCAGCGCCGCGGCGTCTCGCAGACGGAAATCGAAGAGGCGGACGATGTGCTGAATCCGGACGCGCTCACGATCGGATTCGCCCGGCGCTTCGCCACCTACAAACGCGCCACCTTGATATTCCGCGATTTGGGGCGCCTGCGCAAGCTGGTGACGGATGCCGACCGCCCGGTCCAGTTCATCTTCGCTGGCAAGGCGCATCCGCACGATAACGAAGGCAAGGAGCTGATCCGCACGATCGTGAATGTGGCGCGTGATTCCGGCTTCCGCAATTCGATAGTCTTCCTGGAAAACTACGATATGAACGTCGCCCGCTACATGGCGCAGGGCGTCGATGTTTGGCTGAACAATCCGCGCCGCCCGAAAGAAGCCAGCGGAACCAGCGGCATGAAAGTCATCTACAACGGCGGCTTGAACTGCAGCATTCCCGATGGCTGGTGGGCGGAGGCTTATCGCGGCGATATCGGCTGGTCAATCGGTCATGGCGAAGAGTACCCGGAAGAAGCCTGGGCGCATCAGGATTACGTCGAGAGCCAGGCGCTCTACAATCTGCTGGAACAGGATATCGTGCCGCTGTTTTACCGGCAGGCGCGCGACGGCTTGCCGCGCGAATGGATCCGCCGCGTCAAGCGCAGCATGCGAGACTTGGCGCCAAGGTTCAATACGCATCGCATGGTGCAGCAATACACCGAAGAATTTTACCTGCCGCGCTTCTTGGTCAGCCAACGAATGAGCGAGTCAGACTTCGCGGGCGCGGCCGCTTTTGTCGATTGGCGGCGCCAACTTGACCAGGCTTGGCATGAGGTCGCGGTGCTGGATGTCGACATTCGCGACGGCGATGTCGAAATTGGCAGCTGCGCGACTATCCATGCCCGCGTGGCGCTCGGGCAGTTGCGCCCTTGTGATGTGAAGGCGCAGCTCTATTACGGCATGCTGGACAGCGCCGGCAACATACGCGAGGGTGAAGCGGTGGACATGCGCATCGAGTCTGAAAATGGCAATGGCGTGTATGCCTACGCCGCCGATCACGTCTATCTCAAGACGGGCCACGTCGGCTTTTCCGTGCGCGTCCTGCCTTATCACGAATATCTGCATTCATCGATCGTGCCGCATAGAATCGTCTGGGCGTGAAGCGTGGATCTTGGATGACGCAGAGAGGGCGAGCCGCCAACATTTCGTAGGGGCGAGGCGGTGACTCGCCCGAATATCTGACATGGTGAAAGCGGGTGACATGGTATGTCGCCCCTACAATTGGCATTGGCGGACCAGCCTGCCGCGAATTGACCGGGCGAACGGCCTGCGCTAGAATGCGCCAATATGCGGCAAACAGATGAAGACGAAAGCCATGCAATACTACATTTGGACGCTGGGCTGTCAGATGAACGTGGCGGATTCGCAGTTGCTGGCCTCCGAGCTGGAGAAGTTGGGTCATCGCGCCGCCGCCCATGGCGATGATGCTGACATCATGGTTGTGAACACCTGCGTCGTGCGGCAGAGCGCCGAAGACAAGGGCTTGGGACGCTTGCAGCTCTTGAGCCAGATCAAGAAGGCGCAGCCGAACAAGGTGATCGGCGTGATGGGCTGTATGATCGGCGTGCGCGATCCGCTCTGGATGCGGCAGCGATTGCCCTACGTAGATGTCTTCATGCCGCCTTCCGATCCAGGTCCGATGGTCGATTTCCTGCGCGGGCGCATGGCCGAGTCTGCGGCCCTGGCGCTGGAAGCGGACGCGCGATCGCGGCGAGACGCGCTGCAAGACGGCGACCTCGTTCTGCCCTTGCATGAGCGTGGTCATCTGGTCAGCGCCCATGTGCCGGTCGTCTACGGCTGTTCGCACGCCTGTGCCTTTTGCATCATCCCCTTCCGCCGGGGCCTGGAGCGCAGCCGGCGAGTCGGTGAAATCGTCGCCCATGTTCGCAGTTTGGCGCGGCAAGGCGTGAAAGAAGTGACGCTGCTCGGGCAGATCGTCGACCGCTACGGCGCCGACATCCCCGACGGGCCCGACTTGGCCGACCTGCTGCGCATCGTGCATGAAGCGGCCGAAGATGTTGGCATTGAACGCATTCGCTTCCTCACCAGCCATCCCAACTGGATGACGGACAAGCTGCTGAGGACGGTCGCCGAGCTGCCGCGCGTGATGCCGCAAATCGAGGTGCCGATTCAAGCCGGCGACGATACCGTTTTGGCGCGGATGCGGCGCGGATACAATGCCGATCAATACCGCCGACTCGTGGGCAAAATCCGCGCGATCATCCCGCAGGTGGCGATTCATACCGACATCATCGTTGGCTTCCCCGGCGAGACGCGCGCGCAGTTCATGAAGACTTATGAGATCCTGGAAGAGTTGAAGCTCGACAAGGCGCATCTGGCTCGTTACAGCCCGCGTCCGCAAACCGTCAGCGCGCGGCGCATGCCAGACGACGTGCCGGATGAGGAGAAGCGCGCGCGCCACCGTATGCTGGAAGAATTGCAGGCGCGCGTCGTCGCCGATATCAACGCGCGGCACCTGGGGCAGGTGGTGGAGGTCTTGGTTGAAGATCGCCACAAGAACCGCTGGCGCGCGCGCACGCCCCAGAACAAGTTGGTCTTCTTTGAAGCTGACGGCGATTGGAAAGGCAAGCTGGCGCAAGTCGAAGTCACCTGGACCGGTCCCTGGAGCATGCAGGCGCGCTTGCCCTCGAAGCAAATGGAAAGCGATCCGCCGCTCGTCCTCGCTGTTTGATGATATCGCGTTTTCATCAGCCTCTATTGTTTCTCGGAAGATGCCTGCTCGCTGGCGGCATTTGTCTAGCCCTGGCTGGCTGCAATTTGCGCGAGCGTACGGCTGATTCGACCGCGGGCCAGTCCACCTCCGCGCCTTCGGGACCGCCTAGCATACAGATTGCGTCGCCGAACGACGGCGCCGAATACGTACTTGGCGACGAGATCCTGGTGGCGGTGCGCGCGGCCGACAGCGTCGGCGTCAATCGCGTGCAACTGTTTGTCGACGATCAGATCGTACGCACGGTCTCGTCGGAGTCGCTGCAAGGCGATCTGGAGTTGCAAGCCATTCTCAATTTTGTGCCGCAGCACGCCGATGTCGGCGTCGTCAATTTGCGCGCGGTGGCTTATCGCGGCCGCGTCGTCAGCCAGCCGGACGAGATAACGGTGGTGGTGCGCGAATCCCATTCGCAGGTGATCGCGACCCCGATTCAACAGTCAAACGTGCCTTTCATTCCCAATGATGGTCTTTGCCGCGCCTTGGTCAACGTCGGTTTGAACTTCCGCACCGGACCGGGAACCAGCTTCCAGATCATTCATGTTCTCGCCAGCGGCACTCTGGCGCCGATCACGGGACGCAACAGCGCGCACAGCTGGTGGCGACTGAATGTCGCCGATCGTGTTGGCTGGGTCAGCGGCGACTTCACCACCGAATACGGCGATTGCAGCAAGACGCCGGTGGTCGCCAATTGACGCCGAACTGTCTGAAATTGGCGCGGCTTAGTTCATATCGGGAAGTTAGTCGACACGCTCCACTTCAGCCGCGCGAGACTCGCGTTTTCGTTCGCAGCGGCAAGACGGCTGTGCTAAAATCAAGATTATCGACCCTTTGAGTTTCCGGCGAGCGCGCACAATGGCGATGGCGATCAAGCGGATCATGCTGGTCACGCGGAATGTGCAGTTTGCCATTGACGTCAAGCGGTCCTTGGAAGCGCTCGGCGAATACAGCGTGACGACTGTCGCCGATGTCCGCAACGCCATCGAACAGCTTCGCGAGCATCCGCTGCAATTGCTGCTTCTCGACACAGCCAATCTGTCCATTTCGCCCGCGATCATGATTGAAATTGTTCGCTCGCGGCGCGAGGGCATCGCGATTGTATTGGCGCCCGACGCGTCGGAAACGCGCGAGCTGGCTCGTGTTTATCGCTTGCAAGGCGTGGTCGATATCCCGGTGATGGCGCGCGCGCTGATGCCCATCCTCGACGCGGCTTTGCTTGAGGCCGATGATACGCTGCTGCCGACACAGGAAACGCCAACCATCGATGTCGGCGAAGACACGATATTCATCGAGGCCCTGGTCGATGACTTGCTGGAAGAGGACTTGGCGCTCAACTATACGCGCCGCCGTTTGCAGGCTTCGTATGAACTCTTGCACCCAGGCAGCCGCGACTCGGCGCGGAATACCACGCAACCGGCGCTTGAAGTTTTGATTGAGCCGGACGAGGAAAGCGATACCGTGCGTTATCAAATCGTCAACGAGGATGACAAGGAAGCGAACACCGCGGCTCAAATGGTGGGCGCAGAAAGTGATGAAACTCCGATTGCCGCCGGGTTGGCGCCGGGCACTGTGCGCGACCTGGCCAGTACAATTGCCGGTGATCGCCATTTCGAGACTGCTGCAGTTGATGAGGCGCCCGCCGATGCGCAAGAAGTGACCGGTCTTGAAGACAGCGCGGCTTTTGAAGACATGCTTAGCGCCGTCCTGGACGAGAGCACGGCGCTGGAGAACTTGACGCTTGAATCGCTTTTCGATACCACGCGTGAATTGCCGGGCGCGCTGGGAACGGGCATCGTGCCCGCCTGGCTGCGCGAGACGGAAAAGTTCATCCGCGAACCGAGCTTCTTGGCTGAGATGCGGGAGGCGATTCCGTCGCTGGCAATGGACGAAGCGATTGGCGAGACGACCGTACGCGCCGACGACAGCCTGGCGTCAGGGGCGGAATCGACCGAGGCCCCCGCTATTGCGCCCGATGATGAGACGGAATCGCATGGCGCCAGGGGCGCCGCGCCTGCCCGCGTCTCCGACGCCGCTTCCGACAGCGAGTTGAGGCCCAGGCCCATTGGGAGCCGCAATGACGATCCCCTGCTGGCGCAGCTTGCCGTGACGATGACGCAGATGATGACCGATTTGACGGCGGACGCGACTATTTTGACGCGCGACAACCAGATCGTAGCCTTTTCCGGCGAAATGTCGCTGGACAAGTTTCGCGCCCTGCGCCTGGCGATTGCGGACGACTGGAATGCGGAGAGCAACGCATCGCGCATTCGCTTCATTAACCTGCCGGACTATGGGCGCGATTACATGCTGTATTCGCGCGGCTCAGTAGCCGACTTTACATTGACGATGATATTCGCGGGCGGGCGGCAATTGCGCGAGATCCGACAGCAGGGCGATCGCATGCTGCAGGCTCTGGATGCCGCCCCGGACCGCGAGGCGCGGGATGACCCGCGTGAGGCGCCAGCGCCTGCCGCAGCGGCGGAAATGCGGCAGCCCTTCGCTTTCGTTTGGATGGTGGATGACCCAAAGCGGCTGCTACAGAAACAAGTCGCCGAGCAATTGGTGTTTTGGCTGGAAGTTCAACTGAATAGCTTGAATTGGCGGATTCATCGGTTGGACGTGCACAACGACTTCATATACCTCTGCGCCGATGTGCCGGGCCAAGCCTCGCCCGACGCGCTCGTGCGCACCGTGATGGATCAAGCGCGCGCGATCGCCTGCGCCGAAGACCGGGCTTTGCCGCAAGACCTTTGGGCTGACGCCTATCTCGTGCTCCAGCCGGGGCGTGACATGAGCGAGCGGGAATTGCAGCGCTTCCTTCAGTTCGCCCGCGTCTGAGGCTCCCTCGGTCGGCAAGTCCACCTGTCAGATTGGCGACGCTTCGGCTATACTCGTGGCTATGTTCATCGGCAGAAACTAGGCTTGCATAACGAGATTATGTAGGGGCGATACTGTGTGTCGCCCGATCCAGAACTCGTCAGAAATATGACTGACCCAAGGGTCGCCCCTACATGCCTAGTTATCAAGAGAGTAGACCTTATGACAACCCGCCCGGTACTCTATTTGATCGACGGTCACGCGCTGGCTTATCGCAGCTACTTCGCGCTGCAGCACGGCGGCTTCACTACATCAAACGGAGAAAGCACGAGCGCGGTCTACGGCTTCAGCCGGACGCTCCTGGATGTATACGAGCACTACCAGCCGAAGTATCTCGCCGTCGCATTCGATGAAGGCTTGAGCGCGCGCGAGGAGATTTACCCCGAATACAAGGCGACGCGCGAATCAATGCCGGATGATCTGCGCAGTCAATTCGACCGCATTCGCCAACTGGTCGCCGCCTTCAATATTCCGCAATTAAGCATGCCGAATATGGAAGCGGACGATGTGCTGGGCACTATCAGCCGGCAAGCCGTCGAGATGGGGCTGGATGTGCATATCGCGACCGGCGATCGCGATATCTTGCAGCTGCTGGGTCCCCATGTTCGCGTGCAACTGCCGCAACGCGGCGAAGAAGACAAGGTCTGGGATGTGCCGGCTTTCCGCGACAAATGGGGATTGGAGCCGAGCCAGCTCGTGGACCTGAAGGCGATGATGGGCGACAGCTCGGACAATATCCCGGGCGTCGCCGGCGTCGGCGAAAAGTCGGCCACCAAACTGCTGCAAGAATACGGCGACCTGGACAGGATCTACGAAAATCTGGCGGACATCAGCACGCGCGCGCGCAACCGACTGACCGAGGGGCGCGAGATGGCCTACTTGAGCCGCGAGCTGGCCACAATAATGCGCGACCTTGACATTGAGTTGGATCTGGATTCCTGCCTCGGGCAGGATTTCGAACTGAAGCCGGTGGATGACGTCTTTTCCGCCCTTGAATTCAGGACTCTGCGCGAGCGGCTGCATAAGGTCTACGGCGGGCTGCACGGCGAAGTGGTTGAGACCGGCATCGTCAACGCGCATGAAGTCGTTGACACGATCATCGTGCGCGATAATGCGCAGCTGCAAAACCTGGCCGCCGAATTGAAGCGCGCCGAGATGATCGCCTTCGATACCGAGACGACCGGCATCGATCAAATGTCGGCCGAGCTGGTGGGGATATCCCTGGCGGTTGACGGCGAGCGCGGGTTTTATGTGCCGGTGGGCCATCGCGTCGCCGGCGACGGAGACCAAGCCGATATGTTCGCCCAGCCCGTCGGCGATCAACTGCCGCTGCAGATTGTAATCGCAGCGCTGCGCGAGCCGCTGGAAAACGAGTCTATCCCCAAGACAGCGCACAACGCCGTATATGACCTGATGATATTGCGGCGCTACGGCATCAATGTGGCGCCCATCGCCTTTGATACCATGCTGGCTGAATGGGTGAACAACCCGATAAGCAAGTTCCTCGGCTTGAAGGCGCTGGTCGCGCAGACTCTTGATGTGCAGATGACGGAAATCTCGGAGCTGCTGGGCAAAGGCAAGAATCAGAAGTCCATGGCTCAGGTTGAAATTGATGATGCCGCGCCCTACGCCGCCGCCGACGCGACGATGACCCGGCGCCTGGTCGACCCGCTAAAGGATGAATTGCGGCGTGGGAACCTCGATTCGCTATATTACTCGCTGGAATTGCCGCTTATCCCGATCATCAGCGCGATGCAAAGCAAAGGCGTGACGCTGGATGTCGAGTATCTGCGCACTATGAGCGAACGACTGAAGGCGGATATCATCGATCTCGAAACGGCGATATTCGATGCTGGCGGCATCGGCAAGTTCAATATCGGCAGTCCCAAGCAGCTTAACCAGGTCCTGTTTGAAGAGCTTGCCCTGCCGGTTGAAGGCTTAAAGAAGACGAAACTGGGATACTCGACCGACGCCGCCACCTTGGACGCGCTAAAAGACAAGCACCCGATTGTCAACATGATCGTCACTTATCGCGAGCTATCGAAATTGAAGAGCACCTATGTCGATGCGCTGCCGACCCTGGTCAATGCGGGCACGGGGCGCGTGCATACCAGTTACAACCAGGCGGGCTCGGCGACGGGCCGCTTCAGCAGCAGCAACCCCAACTTGCAGAATATCCCCATCCGCACCGAGTTGGGGCGGGAGGTGCGGCGGGCTTTCGTCGCGCCCGACGGCTACGTCTTGCTGGCTGTCGATTACAGCCAGATTGAATTGCGCGTGATGGCGCATATCAGCGAAGACGCGACCTTGATCGACGCCTTTCACCGAGAGCAGGACATCCATCAGGCGACGGCTTCCGCCGTCAACGGCATCGAGCCGGAAGACGTCAGTTACGAGCAGCGCAACTTCGCCAAGCGCGTCAATTTTGGCTTGATGTATGGCATGGGCGCATTCCGCTTGGCGCGCGACAGCGACTTGACGTTGGCCGAAGCGGAAGAATTCATAGCGACTTACTTCGAGCGCATGCCGGGCGTGAAGGACTATATCGACCGAACAAAGGCTTTCGTCTGGGAGAACGGCTATACCGAGACACTCTATGGGCGGCGGCGGCTTTATCCAGCGATAAAGGCGAAGGGCAACCGGCGCAGTACGGCGGCGGAAGAGCGGGCGGCCATCAACATGCCCATCCAGGGCACGGCGGCCGATATCCTCAAACAGTCGATGATTGATCTGGACAAAGGTCTGCGGCAAGAAGCCTACGACGCGGCCATGATTTTGCAAGTGCATGATGAGCTCGTACTGGAAGTGAAGGAAGATCAATTGGACGAGGCGCGCGCCTTGGTGGTGGATACGATGGAAGCGGCTTTGCCAGATGGCAAGCCATTGCGCGTGCCGCTGCGCGCGAACGCGAGCTACGGCTATAACTGGCGCGACATGCAAGAGATGGTTTAAGCGGAAATCCGATATGTGTTATACTTCTCGTTCTCTTTTAGTCGGCGCTCCAGAGTGAAGTAGACAGTCTGCGAATGAAACACTTTCTCGAATTGGCCAACTGCTCGACCAGCGAATTGCACACGCTGATAGAGGAAGCAGTGCGCTTGAAGGCGGATTGGCGGGCGGGCGGCAACGAGCCGATACTGCAGGGCAAGACGCTCGGAATGATTTTCCAAAAGCCCTCGCTGCGCACGCGCGTATCCTTTGAGATGGCGATGAAGCATTTGGGCGGCGGCGCCATCATGCTGGGTCCGCAGGAAATCGGGCTGGGCGTGCGCGAGAGCATTCCGGATGTTGCGCGCGTGCTTTCCAGCTATGTCGATGGCATCATGGCGCGCGTGTATGATCATGCCGATGTCGTTGAATTGGCGCAGCACTCGCGCGTGCCGGTCATCAATGGCTTAAGCGATGGCTACCATCCCTGCCAGGCGCTGGGCGACATGCTGACGATCCAGGAGCATTATGGCGCGCTGGCGGGCTTACGGCTGGCTTTTGTCGGCGATGGCAATAATGTGGCCGCCTCCGTTGCCTTGGCTTGCGCGCACTTCGGCCTCAGCTTCAGCATCGCCACGCCCGAAGGCTACGAGATGACGAGACCGGTGCGGGAACAGGCATTCGGAATCGCCGGGCGCAACGGCTCGAACCTGGAAATGCGCACGCGCCCGCAGCTGGCGGTCGCCGAGGCTGACGTCGTTTACACCGATACCTGGGTCAGCATGGGGCAGGAAGCGGAAGCGGCCGAACGCGCCAGCGAGTTTGACGCCTATCAGGTCAACGACGGGCTGCTGCGGCACGCGAAGAAGAATGCCATTGTCATGCACTGTCTGCCGGCCCACCGCGGTGATGAGATTACCGATGCGGTTATGGACGGTCCGCAGTCGAAAATCTTCGAACAAGCCGAAAACCGATTGCATGCCCAGAAGGCGATCCTGGCGCATCTGCTCGCCTAGTTGAGCCGCAGTTCAAGCCCCATTCCCCGGTCCCTTCTACTACTGGGCAGACGTTTGACTACGGTCGAGGGGCTGTCTGCACGGGGCGCCAGACCCAAAGTCAGCGCTTTGGCAGTTGCCGGCGCGGCAGGCGAATCGTCCTGATTCAATGGGAATTAATCGACGCGCTTGTGTACACAATGATAGAATGCGGTAACTCGTTCTGTATCATTGGGTTAATACAAATAACTAAACTATCGTCGGCGTCCTCATGGCTCGTTGATCTAGCGCTGGCGGAAGCATTGCCATGGAACAGATTCTCCTCATTCTGGAAAGCGTCGAACTGCGGGATATCGTCGATATCGCCATCGTGACGACCTTGTTTTACAGCATCACCTTCATGTTTCGCGGCACGCAGGCGGTCGCGCTCTTTCGCGGCATCGCGCTGGTGGTCATCGGCTTGATCACGGTCGCGGCGCTATTCCGGTTGGAGGCGCTGAGTTGGCTGCTGGCCAATAGCTTGACCGCGCTGGTGATTGCCATCCCGGTGATCTTTCAGCCGGAGATTCGCCGCGTGCTGGAACGGCTGGGGCGCGGCGCCTTTCTGGGCAACCGCTTGGCGCCGCAGGCAGTTCGCGTTTCAGTGATCAACGAGATCTGCGCCGCTTCCGACAAGCTGTCGGACCGGCGGCATGGCGCGCTCATAGTCTTGCAGCGAAACAGCAGCTTGCAGGAGTACATCCGCACTGGCATTCAGTTGGATAGCCTGGTGACGGCTGATCTGCTGGCGACCTTATTCTGGCCGCGCACCGAGCTGCATGACGGGGCGGTAATCATCGACAACACCGGGCGCATCGCTTCGGCTTCGAGCGTGCTGCCGATCACAGCCAGCCGCAACTTGCCCAATCCGAACTTGGGCACCAGGCACCGAGCGGCTGTCGGTATCAGCGAAGTCGGCGATGCGCTTTGCGTGATCGTCTCGGAAGAGACCGGCAAGATCTCGGTGACCAACGGCGGGCGCATGATTCTGGATTTGGACGCGCGGAGACTCCGGCTAATATTGAGCGCGTATTACGGACCGCCGGCAGAATCGGCGCTGTCTATGCGCGGCCGACTGCGCGACATGTTGGATGAGCTGCGGCTGCGCGTACAGACGCGCGGCAGTCAGCAGGCGCAAACATGATTCAACGTTTCGCGAAGTCGGATATGGCGGGCAATCTGCTCTGGCTGGTGGTGTCTCTGCTCTTGGCCACGGGCATCTGGTATATCGCGGTGACATCGGCTGATCCCATCGGCAAGAAGAGCTTCCGCAGCATTCCAGTGCAGATCGTGCCCAGCAACACGGCTGAGATGACAAACAGCCGGACGCGCACGGCGACGGTTACGATACAAGGCTTGCAAACGACGGTGTCGGCTCGGCGCGCCGAAGACATCATTGTCCGCGCCGATCTGTCGCGTTTGGGTCCCGGCACGCACACTGTGCCCCTTGAGGTTGTCGTGGTCCAACCGGATACCGATTCGCTTCGCCGTCTCGTCTCGCTCGCGCAGCCATCTCAGATTCTTGTCGAATTAGAGCCGCTCGAATCGCACGAGAAGAAGATTGCCATCGAACTGTTGCAGTCGCCGCCGGTTGGTTTCCGGCACGACGAGCCGCTGCCTAACATTTCATCGGTCGTCGTCAGCGGCGCGGCCAGCCGCGTCGGGCAGGTGGTGGCCGCGCGCGGACAACTGGATCTCTCCGGCAGCCGCAATCCGATTGAAGTGGACCTGCGCCTGTACGCGGTCGATGCGGACGGAAATCGCGTCGGCGATGTCGAGCTGGATCCGCAGACCGTTTCCGTATCGGTCAATATCGCGCGGCGCGATGACATCCGTCAGATTGCGGTGCGGCCCAATGTGCTGCTGGACACGCTGCCGGCTGGCTTTACGCTGAAGAATCAGAGTTATGATCCGGAATCCATCTTCGTCAGCGGCGCGCCCGAGCAGTTGGGAAATATCTCCGACACGCTTTTTACCGAGCCGATCAGTCTTGTCGATCGGCAAGAGGGTTTTGTCACCATCGTGCCGGTGCGTCTGCCGGGCGATGATCTCTTTGTTATGAGCGGCGACAACAATGTGACCGTCTCTATCGAGATCATTCCAATCATTGATTCACGACAAATCGACAATATCGAAGTCGCATATATTGGCTTGGAAAGCGGCTATTCGGTTTCAATCGTGCCCAAAGCCGTATCGGCAATCGTCACAGGTCCTGTTGTGATGGTCGATGTGTTGACGGTGGAGAACCTCCAGGTCGTGGTCGACTTGAACGGGCTGGCGCCCGGCGTATACGACCGCGAACCATCCATCGCCATCAATCAAGCTGATTTGAGCGAAGAAAACGTCTCGCTCTTGCCGGATGTGGTCAATGTGGAAATCGTCTTGCCCCAAGACGAAACGGTGGACAGCGGAGCGGACATCGCGCCTTCAAGCCCCGGCAGCTAGCCAAAACACGTTTTCAGCGGAATAGACCTTTGTCTCGGCGGGCGCTCTGCGCGTCTTATCCCTATCGAATCCGGCGTCGCAAGACTACAATGCAGCGGCAGTCTGATGACGCATGGCGAGGCATCATTCGATCGTGCCCAGGAAACCAATTGTCGCCCTGGTGGGGCGCCCAAACGTTGGCAAGAGCACGTTGTTCAATCGACTCGTTGGCGCGCGCGTCGCCGTCACGCACGAGATACCGGGCACAACCCGCGATCGGCTGCACGGCGAGTCCTTTTGGAATGGCGCGAATTTTCAGGTTGTCGATACAGGCGGCATTGAAGTTTATCAGCCGGCCGGGTCGCGTGATGAATCGCCGCTGGCGGAGGGCAGCCGGGACTTCATCAAGGAGATCATTGAGCAGGCGCTGATCGCCATTGCCGACGCCGATGTCGTTGTCTTGGTTGTCGACGCGCAGGCTGGCCTTACCGCCGCCGATGAAGCCATCGCTGAGATTCTGCGCCGCTCGGACAAGCCAGTGTTGGCGGCCGCCAACAAGATTGATGACAAGTCACGTGAGGATGAAGCCTTTGACTTCTACGTTCTGGGCTTGCCTGTCTACGGCATCAGCGCCATTCACGGTTTGGGCGTCGGCGATTTGCTGGACGAAGTGGTAAGCGCTTTCTGCGCGCTCGCGTCTGGTTCTGGCGAGGACGAAACCGACGACCACTTGAAAATCGCGATCGTCGGACGGCCCAATGCGGGCAAGAGCACGCTGCTGAACCGGCTCATCGGCGAAGATCGCGCCATTGTGAGCGAGGTCGCCGGTACAACGCGCGACGCCATCGATACCGAGATCAGCTACTTCGGCGAGCGAGTCACCTTGATTGACACGGCGGGCCTTCGCCGACGGGGACGCATAGAAGCGGGCGTCGAGCGATACAGCGTCATCCGCGCGATGAAGGCGATCGGCCGGGCTGATGTCGCGCTTCTCGTAATTGACGCGAATATCGGCGTCACGGAACAAGACGAGCACATCGCCGGCTATGTCATCGAGGAATACAAGAGCCTGGTTATCGTGGTCAATAAATGGGACGCGGTTGACAAAGACGCCGCCACGATGAAGGCCTTCACCGACAATGTTCGCGATCGGCTGCACTTCGTTCGCTACGCCCCCTGCATCTTCATAAGCGCGTTGTCGGGTCAAAGGATTCATCAGGTTCTGGAGGCGGCTTATCGCGTTTGGGAGGCGCGTTTCTTTCGCATGCCTACAGCCGATGTGAATCGATTGCTGCGGGAAGCGGTGGAAAAACATCCGCCGCATGCCAAGGGGACGAAGCGGCTGAGATTCTTCTACGCCTCGCAAGTGCGCGCGGATCCGCCCTTGATCCTGTTTCATGTGAACGATCCAACGCAAGTGCATTTCACCTACAAGCGCTATTTGGAGAACCGGTTTCGCGCCGCGTACGCCTTTGAAGGCACGCCGATTCGCATGAGCTTTCGCGCGCGCGAAAGCCGGCGCAGGCGCATTGCGGCGCAACAAGGGGCTGGCGAATGAGGCGGCTCTGCGGCAAATGCCTATGTTCATCGCTTCGTATCGCTTACAAAGTCTATTGCGCCTCCCGTCGCTCAAACCTATAATCTGGCCTGTCGCCCGGCGGCCGCATAGCGCCCGGCTGGTGAGCCGGCGACGCCGAAGGAGATCTCATGTTTGGCAGCCATACCGGCGATTTGCCGCGACCGCGGCTCAAGACACCGGGTCTATTGCTGGAAGTCCTCAGCACGGTTGTATTTGTGGTGGCGGTAACCGTGCTCTTTGACCTGGCGATTCCACGCTCGCTGGTCGATGGGCACAGCATGGAGCCGACATTCTTTGGCGATGATCGTTTGGTCGTCAGCCGCGTGCATTACCTGCTGGGGCAGCCGCAACGGGGCGACATTCTTGTATTCAATTCGCTGCGCGAGAGCGAGTTGGCGCGCGGCGTCATGCTGATTAAGCGCGTTGTGGGCCTGCCAGGAGAGACGGTTGAATTCCGCGATCAGAGAGTCCATATTAACGGCGTAGCGCTCGATGAGCCCTACATCAAGGACGAGGTCTGCCGGCGGCGCTGTCAAGACAGAGCCTGGCAATTGGGGGAGAGCGAGTACTTCATGATGGGAGACAACCGCAACAACAGCAATGATTCGCGCTCCTTTGGTCCCGTTCCACTGCCCAAGATAGTCGGGCGCGTCATCTTCCGCTATTTTCCCGTCGCCTTGATCGGCGCTATCCTGAGCTAGGGTCCCAATATGAAAGATGCCAAGAGCAAGGGATACGCCTGCCCGCGCTGCACTGTCGGGCGCTGCGCGCCACGCACGACGACCTTCGCCGATCTATACCATGGTCAACTGTTGTGCATTCCCAACCTGGCCGCCTATGTTTGCGATGTTTGCCATTTTGCCGAGTTCGAGCAGGAAGCTCTCGAGGCGCTGTGGAATGAATTCTATGGCGATGGTCCGGCCGATGAATATCAGATGGTAACGGGGCAGAATCGCGGTTCTACTTACGGCGGCGGCTCAACCTAGGCGATGGTATTCTAGCGCCACTCCGCGGCGCGTGTGCGAATGCGCCGCATGGGTCGGCTGATAAAGCCGGGCATCCCTACCTTGACTGCGCGCAGCCTGTGATGTATGCTTCTGCAGCTTGGCGGCCCCTTCGTCTAGCGGCCTAGGATGCCACCCTTTCAAGGTGGAGACACGGGT
>JAPOYS010000023.1 GCA_026706455.1 Chloroflexota bacterium
TGCCCGGCGGCGTGACCCTGCCGGCCGAAGGCGCCGAGGATGCCGGCACGGTGCAAACGATTGGCGCCCGCTTCGCGCACGGCTTGATAAGCCTCGACTATGCCGCCGAGATGGGCTGCAAAGCCTGCGGCTCGTCGGGCGGCGGCTGCCAATTTCTCGGCACAGCCGCCACCTCGCAAGTGGTGGCCGAGGCGCTTGGGCTGAGCCTGCCCCATTGCGCGCTCGTGCCTTCCGGCGAGGCGGTCTGGCTGGACAACGCGCGGCGGTCGGCGCTGGCGCTGCTCAACATGAAAGCGGCGCGGATGACGCTGGCGGACGTACTGACGCCGGCGGCGCTGGAGAACGCCATGCTCGCGCATTCAGCCTTTGGCGGCTCGACTAATCTGCTGCTGCATATCCCCGCCATCGCCCACGCGGCGGGCTTGAAGCCGCCGACAGTCGACGACTGGATCCGCGTCAATCGCAGCACGCCGCGCCTGGTGGATGCCCTGCCCAATGGACCGCGCAACCATCCCACCGTGCAAGTCTACATGGCTGGCGGCGTACCCGAAGTGATGCTGCATCTGCGCGCCCAAAGCCTGCTTAACACCGATGTCCTCACGGTCACGGGCGACAAGCTCGATACGGTGCTGGACTGGTGGGAGAGCAGCGACCGGCGGCGTTTGGCGCGCGAGCGACTCCGTTCCAACGAGGGCATTGATCCGGATGATGTCATCATGGCGCCGGCTCAAGCGAAGGCGCGCGGGCTGACGAGCACGGTCGTCTTTCCAATGGGCAATATCGCGCCGCAGGGCTCGGTCATCAAGGCGACCGCTATTGATCCGGCGGTGATTGACGCTGACAACGTCTACCGGCATCGGGGTCCAGCGCGCGTCTTCACCTCCGAGCGCGAGGCGATACGGGCGCTGAAAGGCTTGGACGGCGAAGCGATCAAGCCGGGCGATGTGCTGGTGCTGGCCGGCGTCGGTCCCATGGGCACGGGCATGGAAGAGACCTATCAGTTGACCTCGGCGCTGAAGTTTATCCCCTGGGGCAAGGAGGTTCCGATCATCACAGACGCGCGCTTCTCTGGCGTATCCACCGGCGCCTGCATCGGCCATGTGGGCCCGGAAGCGCTGGCTGGCGGTCCAATCGGCAAGCTCCGTGATGGTGATCTGATCGAGATCGAAATCGACCGCGACGAGTTGAGCGGTTCGGTCGAATTAGTCGGCACAGCGGCGGGCGACCTCTCGGCGGCGGAAGCGGCTGCGCTGCTCGAGTCGCGCGCGCCTCATCCTGGCTTGCAGCCGCATCCCGATTTGCCGGCGGATACGCGCTTGTGGGCGGCTTTGCAGGCGGCCAGCGGCGGCGTCTGGGCTGGCAGCGTCTACGATGTGGACAAGATCACGGAAGCGCTGGCGGCTGGCATAAGGACGCTGAACGAAAAGGAGACGACTTTTGAGTCGTAATGGAAGCATGATGTCAAATCAACGGAATCAAGACAACAAAGAAGCGGTCTGGGATTTCTGGCAGCGGCTGAATCACGTCGGCGCTGAAAATGCGCCGGCTGTTGTAGAGGCTGCGCTGGTGGACGATGTGGACTGGAACGTCTCGGCGCCGATTGACCAACTCATTGGCGCGGAGAATGCGATTGCCGGCTTTTGGGCGCCGCTTTATCATTCCTTTCCCGATCTCAAGCGCGCGCCCTATGTCTTCATTGGCGGGATCGACCAGCGCTCGGCGCTTTACGAGACGGAGGGCGGCGAGGAGTGGGTCAGCGGCTGCGGTTATTTCAGCGGCACATTCGCTGAGGATTGGCTGGGCATCCCGGCGACCGGGCGCAAGACCAATATCTGGTTCGGCGTCTTCTACGTCCTGCGCGAGGGCAAGATCGCGGAAGCCTATCTACAGCTCGATATCCTGGCGGTGATGCGGCAGGCGGGTTATCAGGTCCTGCCGCCGGCGCCGGGCGCGGAAGGGGGCAAGATCCCGGGACCGCTCGCCAAAGACGGCTTGCTGCTGACCGAGCAAGACCCGTTGGAATCGCGCAAGTCGCAGCAATTGGTGCAGGCGATGGGGCGGGGCATGCGCCGTTACCTCAGAAGCCGGGACGGCGGCGACCTGCGCTCGATGGAGCAGGACAAATACTGGCATCCGGATATGAAATGGTACGGACCCAGCGGCATCGGCGCATGTTTCAGCAAAGAGGAATACGAAGATTTTCATCAGCGGCCCTGGCTGGAGGGCTTCGGCGATCGTAATATCTCGCGCGCCGGCAGCGGTCGGCGGATGGGGCGCATCGGCGAGGGAAAATACTGCGCCGGCGGCATTTGGGACACGGCTTATTCGCATCATAACGGCACCTACGCTGGCGTCTCGGCAACGGACAAGCTGATGACGCTGCGCGACTTCGACTGGTGGAGGCGCGAGGGCGACTTCTTGATCGAAAATTGGGTGCCAATCGACATGATCGACTTGTTCCGGCAGATGGGCGTCGATCTGATGGAGCGGCTGCGACTGCAGATTGAGGCGCGCCGCAAGCGATGTTGACGAGCTAGGTCTGATGTAGGGGCGACCAACCTGGTCGCCCGCTGTTGCCAACACATGCAAGACGGGTGACTTGATAAGTCGCCCCTACGTTGTCGGCAAGGGTCAAGTTTGTATACACTGTATTCGGCGCTCCCATAAATTGCTCCCGTTGACATCGGCAGGCATATCTTCCATACTTCAGAGCAAACGCGCGTTGAGGAGCGAGACGAAATGCTGACTTCAGAAGAGATCGCTTTTTATCACGAGAACGGTTATATCGTCGTTGAAGATGTGCTGAGCGATGACGAGTTGGCGGCGCTGCGGCGCGTGACCGATCAATTCGTCGAGCGCTCGCGCGGCGTTGCCGAGAGCGACGACGTCTTCGACCTGGAGCCCGATCATAGCGCCGAGCGTCCGCGGCTGCGGCGCATCAAGAACCCGATTGATCAGCATGCGGTCTATGACCAAATCTTCCGGCATGATGGCATCCTCGACATCGTCGAACAGCTCATCGGTCCCGGCCTAAGGCGGAACACAACCAAACTGAATATGAAAGAACCCGACCACGGCAGCGCGGTCGAGTGGCATCAAGATTGGGCGTTCTATCCGCATACGAACGACGACGTACTGGCGGTTGGCGTCTGTCTTGACGACATGACGGAGGAGAACGGCTGCATGCTGATGCTGCCCGGCTCGCACAAAGGCGAGCTCTACAGCCATCATGAGAACGGCGTCTTCGTCGGCGCGGTCAGCGACCCCGACTTCCAGCCGGGCGCGACGGCGAAGTGCCTGGTCAAGGCGGGCGGCATCACCATTCATCACGCCCGCACCTTGCACGCCTCGACGCCGAATCACTCAGCCAATCCGCGCCGTCTGCTGCTCTTTGAATACTGCGCGCTGGATTCTTGGCCCCTGATGAATGGGCCCAGCTTTGAAGAATACGCCGCCACCGTTGTGCGCGGCAAGCCGAGCGTGCGCCCGCGTCAAGAGGCGGTGCCCGTGATTATCCCCTTGCCCAAGCCGGAAAATGCCGGCTCGATTTTCGAAATCCAAGAGTCGCTCAGGAATCGGGAGATGGCGCAGCAATAGTCCTCGTGATCTGCCCGCATTCGCCGGCGGACGCGGCAAGCTGAGACCGCCTCCATGCCGGCTTCCTTCCGTCCCCTGCGAAGCGGCCTGCTGCGTCTTTTCGCCTTCGCGCTTGGCATGGGTTGCCTGTGTCTGGCGGCGATTCATCCCTTCACTTTGAATCAGATGCCCTACTCGGCTGACGGGCTGCTGCAACTCTTGCGCGGCGCCGCCCTCGAGCACTCGCTGCGCGTCGATGACCCGCTTTGGCCTCGCTTTTCATCGGGGCTCGTCTACGGTTATGGCGCGCCCCTTTTCAGTTTCTTCCCGCCCCTCGCCTATTTCCCGGTCAGCCTGGCGCCGGCCTTTGGTTTGAGCTTCCTGAACGCCTGGCTGTTGACGATGTGCCTTTACACTTGGCTTGCGGGAACGGGCATGTACCTGCTGGCGCGGCTTTGGACGCGCTCGGAATTAGGCGCCTGGATCGGGGCGGCCGCCTATGTCTACTCGCCGTATTGGCTATTTGACAGCGTGACGCGCGGCGCGACCGCGGAAATGGCGGCTTTGGCGGCGCTGCCCTTCGTATTCTTTTGTCTGACGCGCCTGGCTTTCGCCGGGCGTCGGCTCGATTTTCTGTTAGCGCTAGCCGCTCTTTCGCTTTTTCTGCCCTTGCATACGGTCATCTCTCTGCATGGCGCGGCGCTGCTGGCGCTTTACGGCTTGTTCTTAGTCGCTAGCGCCACCGGCAGACGAAGGGTATTCATTCGCCTGGCGCTGGCGGGCTCGCTCGGGCTGCTATTGACTGCCTATTATTGGTTGCCGGCGCTGTCGGAAAGGGATGCCATCAAGCTGCCCCTTATCGCCGAGCAATTGAGCCATATCGATGCCGCGCGTCACTTGCGCCCGCTTTCGGAAGTCTTCGCGCTCCCGCTCACAGCCGATCCGACGCAGCAGAACCAGGCGCTGCCGATCAGCCTCGGCTGGCTGCAATTGATCCTGGCCGCCGTCGGAACAATGCTCAGCTTCCGCGCTGCCTACCGACAATATCGCGGGCTGATGATCTTCAATTGCTTGATCGTCGCCGCAGTCGTTTTCCTCAATACGCCAGCCTCGGCTTGGGTTTGGGAGCATATTCCGCTGCTAGGCTACACACAGTTTCCCTGGCGGACGCTGGGTTTGGCGGGGCTTGCCCTGGCGCTGATGGCTGGTATTGGCGCGCGCCTTCTCTGGCTCAGCCTGGGCGAGGGACGGCGCGCCTTCGTCTGTATCGGCGCCTTGTCGCTGGCGCTGCTGCTCTGCGCGCTGCCCTGGGCATACACGCTCTTTCGCGACGGCGTCGATGCAGCCGACATCCGCGATGTGCAGCGATACGAGCGGGAGAGCGGCCAGCTGGCGCTCTCATCCTACGGCGAGTACTTGTCGGTCAGCGCCGACGCGAGTCTATTGGACGCGGACAGACTGCTGGAAAGATTTAATGAAGGCGAGGTTGTTCCGCGTCTTCTGCCATCGCCAACCTTGGACATCCTGGCGCAGGAATGGCGCGGGACGTCGGCGGCTCTGCATCTGCGCTCGGCCGAAGCGCAGACGCTGGAATTCGACTGGCTCTATCTGCCCGGCTGGGCTGCCTTCATCGATGGCGAAGGCGTCCCAGTGTTCCCGTCAGCAGGGACTGGTTTGCTCGCGCTCGATGCGCCGGCGGGCGAATTCGAGCTGCGGGTCGCGCTGGAGCGAACGGCGACGCAGTCCTTGGCATTGGCTTTGAGCGGCTTGGGTCTGGCGGGCGCCATCACGCTCCTATGGCTCTGGCGCAAGCGGCCGCTCGCGTCGCCCGCGCCGCCGCAATCTGTGGGACGCGAACGGCCCTGGCTGCTGGTATTCGCAGCGCTCGGCTTTGCCCTGTTCTTGCTGAAGGCGCTCGCGCTGGACGCGCATGACACGCCGATCAAGCGGAGTCGCTTCGGAGATGTTGAACTGGCGGTGGACGCGGCCAACTTCGGCGATCAGATTGATCTGCTGGCTGTTGATGCGCCGAGCGCCAACATCAGCGAAAGGGACGTGACCTTTGTATTGTATTGGCGGCTGCACGCTGTGCCGGTCGAACGCGATTACGCCAGCATCATTCGCATGCGCGACCCGCAGGGACTGGTCATAGCCGAAGCCTCATCATTTGCGCCGGGCGGCTTGGCGACGAGCAACTGGCTGCCGGGCGCTTATATCGAGGATGTGATCTCATTGCGCATACCGGCGTTCACGCCGCCGCTTGCCGAACCCTATACCTTTGATGTCGGTCTGTACGATGTCGATGCGTTGCGCCCACTGAGCCTGATGAACGCCGCGGGCGACCCGCAGGGCCTGCAATTTCGAATCGCCGAATTGCCAGTGCGCCGAACAGCGGAGCCGGCCGAGGCGGGTTCGCGGCAGCCGCTGCTCAGCGCTGACGAGCGCGATCTGGCGCTGTTGCTTGAGGCGCCAAACTTGCCGGCTTCGGCGACCGCGGGAGACACCGTTCAGTTTAGCTGGCTGTGGCGGAAACTGCGGGAATGGGGAAACGATTTGTCGGCGCAAGTGCTTTGGCTTGACGCGAGCGGGAATGAAGCGGGGACCGCGGAGGCGCTGCCGCTCGTGAAGGGTTATGACTTTGCCAGGTGGGAGCTGGGCGAGATAAATCGCGGTCATCACCTCTTAGTCGTTCCGCCCGCGCTGCGGGCCGATACCTACGGATTGGGCATTCGCGCGCGCGACGAGGACCGAAATGCCGTCGGCGACCTCATCCTTCTCGAAGGCAGCATGACAGTGGACGTTCCGCCGCGCGTCTTTGCAGCGCCTTCTTTCGACATTGAGTTGGGGACGGAGTGGGACAATGGGATCCTCCTGCACGGATTCAGCGTAGAGACGACGGGCGATTTCGAGTTCGTCTGGGGCGTGACGCGGCTTTTGAAAGAGAGCCTGCGGCTCTTCGTGCACGCGCTGGACGCTGAAGGCAAGATCGCCGGGCAGTGGGATGGAGTGCCCGCGGATTGGACGCGGCCGACTACCGGCTGGATCACTGGCGAATACGTGATTACTCGGCACAACTTGGCACTGCCAGCCGGGCAGTATCGTTTGCGAATTGGCTGGCACGCGCCGGCGACGGGCGAGCGGGTCGCGGTGGCGGCGGCGGACGCGCTGGAAATCGCGCAGATGCTTGTGATCGAATAATGCCGAGCTTCCGCATTGACGTCTTGGATGCCCTACAGTAAGATTGGCTGCCTTGAACAAAGTTTCTATGGAGCTTTCCGATGTACAAAGTGACCAAGTACCCGCAAGGAACCTTTTCCTGGTCGGACAACACTTCGACTGATGCGGAGGCGGCCAAAGCCTTTTATATGGAGCTCTTCGGCTGGGGCGCCTTGGATCTGCCTTTGGGCGAAGGCATGTTCTACACCATGTTTCAGAATGAGGGCGAACACGCGGCCGGTTTCGCCGCGATGATGCCCGATATGCAAGCGCAAGGAATCCCGTCTCATTGGACGAATTACGTTTCCGTTGACGATGTGGATGCGCTGGCCGACGTGGTTACGGCGAATGGCGGCACGATTGTCTTTGGTCCCATGGACATATTCGACAGCGGGCGGATGCTGCAATTCATGGACCCAACCGGCGCGCAGCTCGGGCTCTGGCAGCCGAAGGATCATATCGGCGCCGGCATTGTCAACACCGTCGGCGCGATGTGCTGGAACGAGCTGCTCACCACGGACGCGGAGGCGGCTCAAGCCTTTTACAGCGCGCTGTTCGGCTGGGAATATATCGTGGACGAAAATGGCTACATCATGATCCAGAATCGCGGCCGCAACAACGGCGCCATGATGCAGATGGACGAGAGCTTCGGCGAGATGCCGTCGATGTGGCAGCCCTACTTCACGGTCGCCGATATTGACGCGGCAATTGAGCTGGCGCAGTCGTCGGGCGGGACGATCATCATCCCCAAGACGGAAGCGCCCGGCGCTGGCCACTTCGCCTATCTCAACGACCCGGCCGGCGCGCATTTCTATATCATTCAGCTGATCCAAGCCGAGCCTTGGGAAGAATAGGCTCAAACCAATTCGCTCGCGTGAAACCGTAGGGGCGAGACGGTGGATCGCCCGCCAAATGCCAATCCGTAGGGGCGACAGAACCGCAGTGTCTACGCGTGGTACCATGTCGCCCGCGCTGACAGGAGAAACTCAATGTACACAGTAACGAAGTACCCGCACGGCAGTTTCAGCTGGGCTGATACCAGCTCGACCGACTCGGCGGCGGCCAAGCAGTTTTATATGGATCTCTTCGGCTGGGGCAAATTCGATATCCCCATCGGCGAAGGCATG
>JAPOYS010000084.1 GCA_026706455.1 Chloroflexota bacterium
GACGACCTTCATCTACGTGACGCATGACCAGGTCGAGGCGATGACGATGGGGACGCGCATCTGCGTGCTCAATGAGGGCAAGCTCCAGCAAATTGATTCGCCCTTTAACCTGTACCACAACCCGCACAATATCTTCGTCGCCGGTTTCATCGGCAGCCCCTCAATGAACTTCTTTGACGCCACGCTCAAAGAAGACGGGGACGGATTGGTGGTGGATGTTGGCGCGTTTACGCTGCCGGTGCCCGCCAGCAAGGCGGACACGTTCCGCACTCACGTTGGGATGGAAGTCGTTTGCGGCATTCGTCCGGAAGACATCGACGACTCCAACTATCTGCCCCAGGGCATCATCCCGGCTAACATGGTCTGCAACGTGGAAGTTGTCGAGCAGATGGGCAACGAGGTGATTATCTATCTGGAAAACGCGGGCAAGAATTTCATCGCCCGCACCGATCCGCGCACCGACGCCACCGTCGGCCAGCCGATGGACATCACCTTCAACTTGGACAATATGCATCTCTTCGACACCAACACCGAAATGTCGCTCAGCTATGAGGCAAAAGCCAAAGCGGCCATGTAAAATTCCGTCGGTGATTTGCAGCGCAAAATAGAAGAGCCGCTTTCGAGTGGCTCTTTTGTCTTCCGCGCGCTTCTATTTGATGACTGGTCGAAATTTGTAACCGTATACGATTACGCCGCGCTGTCCATCCGTAGTCAACTTGCGCGTCACCATCTCAACGCTGTCGCCGATCGCCACCGTCCGTTCCACATCCGTTAGCTGTGCAGTGACCAGCTGGCCGTCATCCAATCGAATCAGCGCCAAATAATAGGGCGCCGACTCCTCGAAGCCAGCCGGCGGATCTAGGACCCGCGCATAACTGTAAACCGATCCGCGCAAGAAGGCGCGTTGCTGAGACGCGTCTTTTGTCGCCGCTGGACTTGCTATTCTGCTGTCATTCATGCGACCGCCTTCGATCGCTTGGCTAGTGTCCGCAGCTCGCGAGCAATCTCGTCAGGCGTCTTGCCGGGAATCGCCATCGGTTCGCGACCCGGCCGTTTTGCGTATCTGATCAACTGATAGCGCAGCTTCCTGTTGCGCCAATACTTCGCCACATGCATCACCCCGCTCCTCACCCCGTTTCGCGGACCTCACATGCGTCAGTCTAGGAAAGGCGAGCTATCAGAAGCTATCCTGATAGTATTTGGCACTGTCAGAGGCTATCAAGTCATTCAACGGTTCGGCTCAGAACATGGGTGGCGACGGTCGCGCCGAGCCCGCCTATGCTTTGAATGAGCGCGTGCCGGGCGCCGGTTATCTGATTGTCGCCCGCCCTGCCCATCAATTGCCGGTATGCTTCGACCGCTTGATACAGGCCAGAGGCCCCGCCCGCATTGCCCCGGCTCTTCAGCCCGCCAAAGGTACTCAGCGGCAACTCGCCCGCATTCGCGATTCTAGCGCCGCCGTCTCTTGACCATTCCCATCCGCGTCCCCGTTGGCTGTAGCCCATCGCTTCGAGCGACAGTGCGGTAACGATCGTGTAGGCGTCATGCAATTCCAGCGCGCTCAGGTTCTCCCGGGAAAGATCGGCCTGAGCGAGGCACTTCTCCGTCGATAGATTTACTGCTGACAATGAAAGCGGATCAACTCGGTCTTGCAGCGACAAGCTGTCAGTTGAAACCGCGCTGCCGCGTATCCTCACCGGATTGAACCAACGATCGGCGGCCGCCTCCGAGCCCGCCACGATGACGGCAGCCGCCCCATCGCCATCGGGCGCGCCGTCAAACAAGTTGACGGGGTCAGCAATCATCGGCGCTCGCATGTAAGCGCCCGCCCGCAGCGGATTGCGGTACATCGCGCAGCTGTTTCGCGCGCCGTTGCGATGGGCATTCACGCTGAAGCCTTCAAAATGACTTAGATCCAGGCCATATTCGTGCATATAGCGGCGCATCAGCAAGCCGGCCATGGCAGTCAAGGTCGCGCCATTGACCGTTTCAAAGTCGGCGTCAAGGCTGACGTTGCGCGCCGCCAAACGCGCCGAACCGACGATGTCAGTCGCCTTCTCGACGCCGAGGGCCAGAGCCGATCGCACAGCGCCCGAGGCAACCGCCAGATAGGCCGCGCGCAAGGCGACGCCACCGGATGCGTCGCCCGCCTCGCAGGTGAAGGCTTCCGCGCCCGGCATGCCCAGCTGCGCGGCGACCAGACTGCCGAGCTGCGTCTGGCGACTGAACGCAGCGCCGTAGGCGTTGCCGATGTAGATCGCGTCCACTTGACTGAGAGCCGCGTCTCGCAGCGCCAGTTCACCGGCTTCGACAGCGAGCTCAGCCAGGCTGCTGGACCAATGCTCGCGCACCGGTATCATGCCCGCGCCTACGATCGATACGCACATCGCGTTTATTCCTTCAGTTTGTGTCTAAAGCGAACGTACAACCCATAATCAATCTCTCGGCGGCGCGCGATATAATCGGCGGTGGTCCTCCGCTCGCGCGGCAGCTCGATGATCCGCTCGCTAACCTTTAGATCAAAAGCATCGGAACCGGCGCCGCTGCCGTAGCTGACCATCAAAATGCGGTCGCCCGGCTGGGCCTGATCGAGCACAGCCGTCAAGCCAATCATGCAGGAGCCCGAATAAACATTTCCGATTTCATTCGCCAGCAAGCCGACCCCGATCTGATCCGGCGAGAACCCAAGCATTTTCGCGGCGCGCGCCGGGAACTTTACATTCGGCTGATGAAATACAGCAAAGTCATAATCGGAGGCTTCAGTGTTCATGGCTGCCATTAGGTTCGAGGCGGCCGCAATCGTATGAGCGAAATAAGCTGGTTCACCAGTAAACCGATCGCCATGGCTGGGATATTCCTCGCCGGCCCGCCGCCAGAAGTCAGGCGTATCGGTGACGAAACTATAACTTCCCTGGTAGACGGCGCAACTCTCTTCGGCCGGACCGAGAATGATTGCCGCTCCGCCCGAACCGGCTGTATATTCAAGCGCATCGCCCGGGCGACCCTGCGCGGTGTCCATGCCGATGCTTAGCATGTACTCGGCCATTCCGCTGCCGACCAGGCCGAGCGAAGCTTGCACTGCCTCCGTTCCCGCCTTGCAAGCGAACTCCCAATCGGCAGCCAAGACATCAGCGGAGGCGCCCAAGCTCTCGGCGACAATGGTGCTGGTTGGCTTCACCGCATAGGGATGGCTCTCGCTGCCCACCCAGACAGCGCGAATACGCTGCGGATCAATCCCGGCGCAGGCGATCGCGTTGCGCCCGGCTTCGATTGACATCGTAACAACATCCTCATCGGCGCCAGCGACCGCCTTTTCGCGCACTGGCGCCGCGCCCAAGCCATCCGTCCAGACGCGAGCGATCTCCGACCCGGGCAGCCGATATCGCGGGATGTACGCGCCATAGCCGACGATGCCCACGGCCCGATCGGGTCGCATCATTCGGAATTGATCCGCAGTCATGTCGAGCGCCTTCTTTCTCGCACGATCGCCAACGCGCGCTCCGAGCGGATTTCGCCCTCTTCTATCAATTGCCCAGCTACGGCATGCGCTTCGTTTTCGTCAGCGCCCGCCGCCAGCGCCAGTTGTCGCGCGTGCATGCGCATGTGGCCCTTCTGTATGCCGTCCGTAGCCAGCGCCCGCAGCGCGCCCAGGTTCTGCGCCAAGCCGACCGCCGCCGCGACCTGCGCCAGTTCCCGCGCGGATTTGACGCCCAGCAATTTCAGCGCCGTATGCGCGCCGGGATGCGCGCGCGTCGCCCCGCCGACAATCCCGACCGCCAGCGGCAACTCGATTTCTCCATGAAGATTGCCACCGGCGTCCTGCCGCCACTTTGTCAAGCTAGTGTACTGCCCGTCCCGCGCAGCATAGGCATGGGCGCCGGCCTCGACCGCGCGCCAATCGTTTCCCGTCGCCAGCAAGAGCGCGTCAATTCCGTTCATGATGCCTTTGTTGTGGGTGGCCGCCCGGTAGGGATCAACCTCAGCGAAGGCGGCCGCTTCCAAGATCCGCTCCGCCACTTCGGAGCCAGAAAAGCCCGCCCGCGCCAGCAAATCACACCGTATTAGGCCTTCGGCGCGCGCCATTCGTTGGTCGCTCAGGTTGCTCAGTATGCGGAGATTGACGCGGCCGCCGGTGATGCTTTCGATGCGCGGAGCAATTTGCTCGACCGCCGAGTTGATCGCGTTGGCGCCCATCGCGTCGCGGACATCGTAATGCAAGTGCAGGATCAGCATGTCGCCGGCGGCAGTGGATCGCAAGGCGCGCGCTCGCAGGTCGATGGCGCCTCCGCCCCGCGCGACGATGCTGCCATCCCTTGCATTCACCTGCGCTATGATGTCGGCTTTGCCGGCGGCAATCGCGTCGATGGCCGCCTCAAGGTCTGGCAAGTCCAGCACTTGTATTTGGCCGATCATGATCGGATCGTCGGCGCTGGCGGTGAAGCCGCCGCTTTCGCGGAATAATTTCGCCGCATTACTGCAAGCCGCGACCACCGACGCTTCTTCAATCACCATCGGCGCCAGATAATCGCGCCCGTTAATCCGAAAATTTGTCGCGACCGCGAAGGGCAAACTATATCTACCGATCACATTTTCGATCATTAGATTCGCCTGCGACAGAGTCAGACCCGAATCGTCAAGCGAATTCAGATCCCCTTCGTCCAGATCGGCAAAGGCGGCGGCAATGGTTCGCCGTTCGGCGAGGGACTTGCGATGGAATCGCGTTATAGAAGACTGGCGAGATGGTTGCATCGTTCTAAGCTAGCAGCGAGCAGCTTGCAATACCTATCAGCGAGCTTGCTTTATCTCTCATTCGACGGGATTGCGCGGCAGCACATGCCGCCATCAGCCAAAATCAAAGAATCCACCGACCGGTGGATTCTAGAGTTTCCGAAAAGAGTCGCGCTTAGTCAGGCAGAATCCCGGTATCCATAAAGGCGTCGAGCCAAATCACGAACACCAGTCCGATTGGGATGGATGTGAACAAATAGTACAGCGTTCCGTATTCCTCAAGCGATACGCCCTGCGGGTTCTTGATGCCGCCGAACAGCCAGCCAACGATTGGAATCTGGTGCAATAGGGGCAACATGTCGAAGCCGACCGTAATGATGCCATACCCCACCACTAAACCCAGAACCATCGACACGGTCCAGACAATCAGTCTGCGAATGGTCAAACTTGACATCTTCCACTCCGAATTAGCCAGCGCCATCGTTCGAGTATTTTACACTGGTCGCGCGCGATTGCGCAAGTGAAGCATTTCGCGAGCATCTATACGCGTAGCCAAATCGTCATTGTGAAAGCGCGCGCCTGCTGATAGACTCAGCGTAGCGCGATAGATGCGGCGATTGACTTTGATTAAGCTCGGCACTCGGCGGCGGGCGGGCGAGCATCGCGATAATGGCAGGCAACCTCGTATTAGTCGTCGCAGGTTGGCGCAAACGCGCGAGACCCCATTCGTCGGGGGCTTGTCAGGAGAAAATTGTGGCGGACCTATTTGACAAGTTATCGGAATTTACCGTTGCCAAAGAAGCGATGGAGATGGGTATATATCCCTTCTTTCGGGCTTTGAGTGATTCCGAGGGCACAACAGCCACCTTTGAAGACAAAGACGTCGTAATGCTGGGCTCCAATAATTATCTCGGTCTCACAACCGACGAACGCGTCCAGAACGCGGCAATTGAGGCGACTCGGCGTTATGGCACAAGCGTTACCGGCTCGCGCTTCCTAAATGGAACGCTGGAGCTTCACCTGGAAGCCGACCGCCGGCTGGCAAAGTTTGTCGGTAAAGAAGCGGCGCTGGTCTTTTCCACCGGGTACCAAACGAATCTGGGCACGGTGTCCGCTCTCTTGGGCAAGAATGACGTGGCCATTCTCGATAAAGACGCGCACGCCTGTCTGGTCGATGGCGTGCAAATGTCGCGCGGCACGATGAAGCGCTTCAAGCACAATGACATTAACGATCTCGAGCGCGTCCTGAGCCGCGTGCCAGACGACGCCGGCAAGCTGGTTATTGTCGATGGCGTATACAGTATGGGCGGGGACTTTGCGCCGCTGCCGCAGATTGTGGAAGTCTGCCAGCAATACGACGCGCGCCTTCTCGTTGACGACGCGCATGGCATCGGCGTGGCCGGCGGCGGAAGAGGCACATCGGCGCACTTCGGCTTGACCGATCAAGTCGATCTGATCATGGGCACATTCAGCAAGAGCTTCGCCTCAATTGGCGGGTTCATTGCCGGGTCCGCGGATGTCATACATTATGTCCAGCATCATGCGCGCTCCCTGATCTTTTCAGCCGCCTTGCCGGCGCCCAATCTCGCCGCCGTCCTAGCCGCGCTGGATATCATCGAGACCGAGCCGAAACATGTGCAACAGGTTTGGAAAAACGCCGAGTATATGCGCAAGGGTCTCAAAGGGCTGGGATACGACACCTTCAATAGCCAGACGCCAATCATACCAGTAAAAATCGGCGAGCAATTTCGAACCGGTTTAACTTGGGCGGCTCTGATTGAGGAAGGCGTCTATACCAATCCGGTTGTCCCGCCGGCCACGCCGCCAAATCAGGCGCTCTTGCGGACCAGCTATATCGCCACGCACAGACAAGAGCACCTCGACCGCGCCTTGGTGGCTTTCGAAACGGTGGGCAGAAACCTGGATCTGATTCCGGCGGCCGAATCAGCCTGAGAGCCGCTTCTCAAGCCTAGGCAGCAACTCAGCCGAAAACTCAGCGGGCATCATGATTTGGTCACGACAATCGCGCCCGGACCCTGGATGACATCTCCAAGCGCAAAGGCGTCTTCACCATGCGCCAACAGGTCAGCCAGCAGCTCGCCCGCCCTATCGGCTTCGACTGCTATCAAGAGCCCGCCAGATGTTTGTGGATCAAAGAGCAAACCGAATTCGTATTCCGCTAGCGCGCCGTCGGTCTCGAGCCATTGCTGGTAGTATTCGCGGTTGCGCATCATGCCGCCGGGAAATACGCCATCGCGCGCGTATTGCAGCGCCCCAGGCAGCAGGGAGATTGAATCCATATTGAGCCTGAAGTTTAGGCGGCTCAGCTTGGCCATCTCCAGCGCATGACCGATCAAGCCAAAGCCCGTGATGTCGGTCATCGCATGCGCGCCATGCCTTTGCGCGAGGTCAGACGCGACCCGGTTCAACCGCGACATGGAATCGACGGCGGCGCTCACATGCCCAGGCTCGGCTATTTCGCGCTTCAGCGCGGTCGTGACGACGCCCGTCCCCAGCCGCTTACTCAGAATTAGCGCGTCGCCAACACGCGCGCCAGACTTCCGGATGATCGCCCCAATCTCAACGGCGCCGGTCACTGACAAGCCATATTTCGGTTCGGCATCGGTGATCGAATGCCCGCCGGCAATCACTGCGCCGGCCTCTTTGACCTTGTCGGCGCCACCGCGCAAAATCTCGGACAGGATGCCCTTGTCCAAGTCGTCGGGGAATGCCACCAGGTTGATCGCCATCAAGGGCTGGCCGCCCATCGCGTATACATCGCTCAAGGCATTCGCCGCGGCGATGGCGCCAAAATCATAGGAGTCATCGACCACTGGCGGAAAAAAGTCCGTCGTCGAGATGATCGCGCGCGTCGAATCCAGCTGATAGACGGCCGCATCATCCGGCTCGGATAATCCGACCAGCACCTGCGGATAGTCTTCGCTCTTGTATATCTGGCTTAATGGACGCAGAACTTGCGTCAATTCGCTCGGACTGAGCTTCGACGCTCAACCGGCGCAGCTGGCCAGCGCTGTGAGTTTTATCTCTGATACGCGCATGCAACGGTCCTCCAATCAAAAGCGCCCACCCCAGGGTGAGCGCATGTTAATCGTGTCGGGGTACCCGGATTCGAACCGGGGACCTCTTACACCCCATGCAAGCGCGCTA